>JBDNFQ010000181.1:0-2400 GCA_041689715.1 Bacteroidia bacterium | reverse complement strand
ATAAATCCAGTCTCTGAAAGCTTAAAACTCATTTATGCCTCTCTGAATCCACCAAAAATAACTTTACTTAGAAAAGCTCTGGAATTTTTTGATTTTCTGATTTTTACTACTTTTACAAAAAATACCAGACCAACAGTCGGTTTTTAGACAGACTGCCGTTGGTGATAACCTAAAGAAAGAAAAATGAGCAGCGGAAAAACCAAATATAATGGGAATACCCAGACAAGTTCTGCTAGCAATTTTGTACTTTCGAGGAGAAAAACCATCGACATTGATTTTAATTTTTAGAAATTTTAAGACTTTAAAAAAACAAAAACAATGAAAAAAACAATTTTAACAAAAATGGTAATGCTAGCAGGGCTAGTTATTGCCTTTATGTCCTGTAACGACATTGAACAAACTAATCCAAATGAAGCAGCAAGATGGAAAATTCCGTCCAATATTGTTGGAGAATACGCTTTAGCGTATAGAGCTAGTCAAAGTTCTGAAATCAAATCTAAAAGTGGAGAAAACACAAATTATACTATTTGTGAGATTGACTCTTTTGTCGACAAAAATGATTTAACCGCTATGTACGTCATAAATTTTTGTAATGATAACGGATGGGTAATTCTCAGTGCAGACTATAGAATGGAACCAATTCTTGCTTATAATCAAGAAGGTAGCTTTGGGCACGGAGTTATACCCGCAGGATTGGCTATCTGGATAGAAGGAAGTGTTCAGTTGATAGAGGAAATTAGGGATCATGACGTGACTCATCCTACGGCGGATATTGCTTGGACTGTATCTCTGACTGACTATGGTCTTGATGAAGACATCCCTTCACGTCCAGATATAAATATTAATGGTGGCTTAGGTCCTGGTGAGTTAGACCCTTGTTTATTGGGAGTAATTTCTTCCACTTACACAAAAGGTCCACTATTAAATACAACCTGGGGCCAAGGCTGCACTTATAACACTAATAGCGATATTGACTCTTGCTCCTCTGGTGGAGCATGTAATAAAATGTGGACCGGCTGTGTAGCAACTGCTACTAGTCAGATAATGCAGTATTGGAATGAGCCTCAGGCGTCATTTGATTTTTCTATAATGTCGCTAAACAATGGGAACGCGGAGGTATCGAAATTGATGGAGGATATAGGAGATGAAGTAAATATGAATTACACCTGTAATGGTTCGAGTTCTTCAAGTTCAGATGCCAGACAGTGTTTAGATAACGTCTATGGATATGATAACCCGAAATATGATCCTTATGATCTAGGCACAGTAATAAGTGATGTTCGTAATGACAAACCCGTTTATCTCAGAGGTTGTCACACTCAAACCACAAGAGGATGGTGGATTTTCAAGTGGAAAGTCGAGGAAGATTGTCATGCTTGGGTATGTGATGGTTACAGATATAGTTATAGAAAATGCCCTAATAAACCACAAGTTAGCTGGGGCAAACAACTACATATGAATTGGGGATGGCACGAAGTAGACCCTACCACTCTAATGCCTTCTGTAAATATGCACGATTATAACGGATGGTATTCCTTTGGTGACTGGAACCCTAAGGATGCAACCCAAGCATCCAACTGGACTTTTCAATTCGCAAACAAAATGATTCACGATATCAAAAGATGAAGTACTTTATCTATTTTGTGATTATTTCATTTTGCTTAGGATGTGATGACGAGAAAGGATCTTGGATTCTACCACCAAATCAATCCCTTATGCTTTCTTTTAGTGACACTGCAATTTTTAATACTAAATATTCTCTTTCAACATTAGAAGGTAAACTAATAATTGAAGAGGACTCTCTAATTTGTTATTATGTTGATGGTAAGAAAGAATATTTTGGCTCATCCATTGTTAGGGTTCAAAATGGACCAGACGGTAAACCTTTTTATCCATACTATAGATTCACTTCAGGCGACATACATTTAAGAAGTGCTAATAACGGAATTAAACAATTCTTCATAGAATGGCCAAATGAACAAGTTGACACTCTCTTTGCTAATTATCGTTCTGATACAAAAGGTCCTAATGACTGTAGCTGTTCTGAACCTTTGGTAGAGCTTACCATAAATGGAAAATCATTTATTGAAAAAACAGATTATAGTGTAAATGGTGTTTATGTCTTTGAATAAGAAAGGCTAATCACCAACACTATGTATACGTAATACCGCCTTTGTACACGCTATAAGGGCGGCACTTACGCATACACTAAACGTAATATGCAAGTAAGAAATAAGAAAATAAACAGATTTGCACAGTCTGGGAAATCCGGTTAAAGTGAACCACCCATTCCGGGTAAAAGTGAGCCGTGTAAAACAGATGATTAAAATCGATTCTATTTAGGTGTAAATTTAGCTAATTCTGGTTAATTTTTTTCGCATTGACTCTCCTTTAAGATCT
>JBDNFQ010000180.1:0-5217 GCA_041689715.1 Bacteroidia bacterium | reverse complement strand
CATATCAAAGGTATTGAAAAAAGGGGATGGATGTTAAATTAGAGCTATAAACAAATCATAAGTGAGTAATTACTCATCATTTAATGATGCAATAGGGATATTAAAGTTACTTTTGTGAGAAATTACTCACTTACACTATGACTGATAAGCAGACTGCTATTCTAGAAACCGCATTAGAACTCTTTTCTAAGAAAGGGTTTGATGCCGTGTCTACAAATCTCATAGCCAAAGAGGCTGGCGTTTCTGAAGGGCTAATCTTTCGGCATTTTCAAAATAAAATGGGACTTCTTCAGGCGATTATGCAGATGGGAAAAGAGAAAGTGGAGCCACTGCTAGCGAATATTGCAGAGCTGCCAGAATCGGCTAAGCGAGTGCAAGCCATTATGGAGTTGCCGTTTCACATCGAGGAAGAGGATTATCCGTTTTGGCGGCTAATCTATTCGCTCAAATGGCAAAATGAGTATTACGATGACGAGATGAGTAAGCCAACTAAAGACATTTTAGTAAAAGCTCTCACCGAGATGAAGTATGCAGATGTCGATGCTGAAGCAGATCTTATCATGAGTTATGTAGACGGTTTTGCTACCACGGTTTTACTCAAAAGGGATAGTATAAATACTACTAGATTATTAGAAACATTACGAAAAAAATATATACAATGAAAAAGATAGCACTAATCACCGGAGCAAGCTCTGGTATAGGAAGAGAGTTGGCACATATACATGCAGCTACAGGCGGCGATTTGATACTGGTAGCCAGAAGTACACAAAAACTGAACGAGTTAAAAATAGAATTAGAGTCCAAGTATAACGTTGCTGCAGTAGTGGTAACCAAAGACCTGACGGCTCCTAATGCTACTCAAGAGCTCTATGATGAGGTCAAATCTCTAGATATAGAGGTTGACTATCTTATCAATAATGCTGGTTTTGGGGGTATAGGAAAGTTCCTCGAGCGTAAGCTGGAAGAAGATGTAAGCATGATACAGCTCAACGTGGTGGCTCTTACCCAGCTTACGCATCTATTTGCAAGTGATTTTGTAAAAAGAGGTCGTGGTAAGGTGCTTAATGTAAGTTCTACTGCTTCCCTTATTCCAGGACCTCTACAGGCTACGTATTATGCTACGAAGGCTTTTGTGACTTCTTTTAGTAATGCACTATCAGAGGAGTTACGCGGTACGGGAGTCACCGTTACTAATTTAATGCCAGGTGCTACGGATACAGATTTTGGTAAGGTGAGCGGTATGGATAAGACTAAACTGTTTGATGCTCCAATAAGTGCTAAGCATGTTGCTCAAGAGGGTTATGATGCTATGCTGTCTGGAGAGATTGATATTATTAGTGGCCTTACATTTAGCCAAAAGTTACTGATGAAGGTGATGCCTTTTATGCCAAAGAAAATGGTTCTGAAGCAAATCCGTGAAATGCAAGAAATAGTAAAATGAAAGTAATAATAACAGGAGCTACCGGAATGGTAGGACGGTCTACGCTCAATGAGTGTTTGGCTAATGATAAGGTAAAAGAAGTACTTGCGATAAATCGCAGAAGCTTAGGACTCCAACATCCTAAATTCAAAGAATTTATTCACTCAGATTTTATAAATTTTAGTGATGCAGTAGAGCATTTTAGAGGGTATGATGCTTGCTTTCACTGTATGGGAGTTACTTCTGTAGGTAAGGAAGAGGCAGATTTCACAAAGTATACGTTTGATATTACTAAGAGCTTAACGGACGCTTGCCATACAGCTAACGCTAATATGGTGATGAACTATGTAAGTGGTACGGGTACAGATTCTACAGAGAAAGGAAATACAATGTGGGCCAGGGTGAAAGGCAAGACTGAAAACTATATACTGAATAAAGGATTCAAAGATGCCTATATGTTTAGACTGGGTGCTCTTATCCCAGAGGGAGAAGTGAGCTCAGGAGTGAGCTGGTATAAGTACCTCTACATCGCAATGTCTCCATTGTTTCCATTGTTGAAAAAACTGAGTTCTTTTACCACGAGTAGCAAGTTTGGTAAGGCGATGATAAATACCGTATTGTATCCACAGGAGCTAAAGCATCTGGAAAATAAGGATATTAACAAACTTTCTAGTTTGTTTATATAACTTGAGATACTTCAAACATTTTGGTGGCAAGCTCACCAAGGAAAGACTTACGCAATACGAGAAATCTCCCAATTGGCAGAAGGGCTCATTTAGAAACCTAGAGGTGACCAATATAGATGTAACACTCGCTAAACTTCCTGGGATGCTCTATCAGCAAATATTCAAAAAAGAAGGTAGAGCCCCAGAGAGTCCATTGCCCGTGATTCCTTTTGACAAAGAGGCGTTTCTAGCCCCGAGTGATAAGGCCAAGTTTATCTGGTATGGGCACTCGGTAGTGCTTATGCGGATGAATGGCAAGACTATATTAATAGATCCAATGCTAGGACCCGATGCTGCTCCTATAGCACCATTTCCTACCGTACGTTTTTCAGAGAACACATTGGATTTGATTAACGATTTTCCGGAGATTGACCTTATGTTAATGACACACGATCACTATGACCATGTAGACTTAGCTAGTTTCAAATTGCTGAAACCAAAGGTGATGAAATACTTCGTTTCGATAGGCACAGCGAGGCATTACGAAGATTGGGGCATATCCAAAAATTTGATCACGGAGTTTGACTGGTGGGATACTGCGGAGTTCGAAGGGATTAAAATTCACTTTACGCCTACTCGCCACTTTGCAGGGAGAGGAGTTACCAATAGAGCGAAATCATTTTGGGGTGGTTGGACATTTCAGACTGAAAAGGAAAATATCTACTTCAGTGGAGACGGAGGATATGGGGACCATTTTAAAGAAGTAGGAGAACGACTTGGACCTTTTGATTTCGGGTTTATGGAGTGTGGCCAGTACAATGAGCTGTGGCATCAGATCCATAATTATCCTGAAGAGACTGTGCAAGCTGCACTAGATGCTCAAGTGAAGAATATAATGCCAGTGCATTGGGCAGGATTTGCACTCGCTATGCATCCATGGAAAGAACCCGTGGAGCGATTTATAGTAGAAGCTCCCAAGCAAAAGCAGGCTTACATCACACCACGCATAGGAGAGCTATTTACAGCAGATTCTGCGGGCAAAGATGAGTGGTGGGAGGAGCATCTCTAGTGAGAATTTGAGAGGGTGATGTAGCCAAGTCTAATTTTAGCTTTAAGGAAAATAAGTTCCTTTTATTCTAGTAGATCAGAGTTAAGGTAGGTTAGTCTTCTTCCTCTTCTATCTTTTGATTTAATTGGTATAAAGGAGTACTGTCAACAGCAAGTACGACTTCCATTTTCTTAGCCCAGTTGTACTGTATAGTTGGTATTGTCCTTGCCTGCCTGTCCATCGCCAGAGCGAGCAGTGAAAATGAGTAGAAAGGAAGCTAGGGGAACGAATGATACTTTTTTCTTGAAGTGTTGTTTTTTATTAATAGTTCAAGGGTCGTATCTGATTCTAAATATTGGAATAAGGTGATTTTTTAGAAATAGATGTATGTTTGTGAATCTGAAAAAACTAGATGAGCAACACACCTAAACATTACTATTCATTTGTAAACGTTTGTAACTGCTTGCAAACGGATATTAACCATTTCTCTAGCTCGATGTATAATATATTGGTTATGAGCAGACTGTCGCATCAGAGGGTGGAGCAGATAGGCGAAATAGACGCGTGTTTTAAGTATGAGTTGCGTATATACTAATGTTAGCGGTTATTCAAAAGAAACCATAATAAGGGGGTCAGCTAATATGCCAATTTTGACGTCCTGCTTTTGATTTAATCCTTTGATATTCATAATATTGTTTAAATTTGGTGCATATATACAAGTGTTATAGGCAAGCGTAAAGACCGACACAACAACCATTAAACTGACAGACAATTATCGAAAATTTAAGACGACATATTAACTTAACAGCGGACTTTTTTCCGACACGACAGCCCAACGCTTCGTGTTTTATTTTTTTTGCCGGACTGCATTTTTTAAAAACAATTTTAGCCAGGCGCACAAGTGGCACATTTGGTTTTGCCGCAACCGCACAAGCCGACACACAGGCCAAACCAAAAGAGCCACTTTTTGCCAACGCACAAATGACGACAACGACACTTAAAAACGTAAATTAGCGAATTCATATAAAGACAAAATGAGTAAAGAAAATTCAATAGACCAGTTAAAGTTTTTCCTAAAGGAAATGTTCCAGTTCAACGCCAATGACTTGGACTTTGGGATTTACAGAATATACAATCTGAAACGTAAAGAGATTGAAAACTTTATTGACGGAAAGGACGAACAATGTCTTGAACCCATCATCAATAAAACCCTTGAACTGGTTAGCAATATTGAAAAACAAGTTGAATTGACAAGCCTTACGACTTATCTGAAAAAATTCAATCAGGAAAGTTTGGCAAACGAGCCATCGGTTAATTTCACTGCTATTCAAACGTTGATAGATTTTAGCAAAGATGATATTGAAAAAGACAATTTATCTTCCGCATTAACAGCTTCAACCAAAGAGTTTAACATCACGGACGAAATAAAAGACAAAATCTACAACCACATTCTCGGCTATTTTGAAATGTATTACTCCAACGGTGATTTTGGCTATAACAACAGAAGCCGAAGTTTATACAAAGTGCCATACGAAGCCGACTATGACGGCAATGACACAATGTTTCATTGGAAACACAAAGGCAGTTTATACATTAAGACAGGCAATTCATTCAATGCGATAAAGTTTAAACTAAAACATCTTGACAAAGAATTTGAACTGCGATTAGAAACCAACGATGAAAGCACAAGTGAAGAAACAGCAAGAAACAATAACAAAGACACCAAGCTAAAGCATTACAAATTCAACCGCTTTGAAGAAAAGGACGGAATTACACGAATCGTATTTAACCTTTCTGATTCATCCACTACTAAAGCCGATTTATTCAAATCCTTATTCAAAGATATTTTTAAGAGCAAAGAGAAATTAGATAATTATTTGTTTACTGACGGCAAACCAGTATTTAACGACCTTATAGAAGATTACGACAAGGTGCAAGATGGGAGTGTAAAAGGTATTGGAGTTTTAAGAGTAAAAAGAGAAACACTTTTAAATAAAATCAATAAAAATTTTGGAAAAGATGGAAAAATTAAAATCCTTGAAAACGAAAAAACCAAAGAGAAATATTTTTCTGATCAAACGCTT
>JBDNFQ010000179.1:0-2389 GCA_041689715.1 Bacteroidia bacterium | reverse complement strand
TCTGAGAATCGTCATACGTACCAAAACCAGCTTTGTCCATAGACCAATCAAAGTCGTCTGGATTATGTACAGGTGTTTCAGAAGCTTGGTAATTGCTTGTAGCTTCAGTGTTTTCTACTGTTTCAGATGTAGTTTCTGTAGCTGCTTCAACTGTGGCATCCTTGGCCTCAGTAGCATCATTCAAGATTGGATCTTGATTTTCGTTTGTGTTATTGTTCAATGTGTCATGTCCTCCTTTGCGAAAAAATGAGTGCAAAAGTACCATTTTATTTTAAAAAAAGTGCTTCGTTGCCAATAAAACATAGCTACTTAGAACTTATTTCCTTTCTTTATGTTTCTACTATGTGCTCAAAATTGCTTTTTCTCCCATTTATAAATACAATTTGCCCGCGGGCCACCGGTTTCCTATGGATAAATATGACTTACTTCCACTGCAATTATTATATGAAGGAAGTATTACGAAAGATAACTTTTTTAATCCTGACCCTCTTTCTGATGAGCAGATAATAATGACGCACACTCCTGAGTATCTACATAAGCTAAATAATAACCTGCTGGACAGAAAGGAGCAGCGTGCCATTGGTTTTCCTATAAGACCTGAGCTGATTACCAGGGGAAAACATATAGCGAACGGAACACTGCAGTGTGCATACTATGCTATGCAGCATGGTGTGGCTATGAATATTGCCGGAGGTACACATCACGCTTACGCAGATAGGGGTGAGGGGTTTTGCATTTTCAATGATTTTGCGATTACAGCAAACATACTTTTAGCCGAGAAAAAGGTGAAGCAAATTCTAATAGTAGACTTAGATGTGCATCAAGGAAATGGGAGTGCCAAGATTTTTGAAAATGATTCTCGGGTATTTACTTTTAGTATGCACGGAGCTAAAAACTATCCGCTTCGCAAAGAGAAAAGCGACCTAGACATAGGCGTAGATGATGGTATCATAGATGCCGATTACTTGGCCTTACTCAGAAACCATTTGCCTAGACTTATAGAGCAAGTACAGCCAGACTTGATTCTCTACTTAGCAGGCGTAGATATACTGAGTACGGATAAACTCGGTAGACTAGGTGTGACACGTGAGGGATGTAAACAGCGAGACCAGTTTGTATTCAATGAAGCTAAAAGAAATAATATACCTGTAGCGGTAAGTATGGGTGGCGGCTACTCTGAGCAGCTAAAAGATATCATAGAAGCACATGCCAATACTTTTAGAGTGGCACAAGAGATCTATTTTTAGCCTCTGCGTCTTTCTAATAATACCATCATCATCAGGCCTAGGATTACTCGCTCATCATCAGCACTCTCTAGATCCTCCAGTTTCTCTATCTCAAAGGAGCGGCCAAAAAATGACTTCTGCTTACTTAGTCGAGCTACCTTACGGCCATTCAGATTAGTAACCCCATACGTAGGGTTAAAGAAGTAGCCTGAGAATATGCCTACGAGTGGTATTTCGCACAGCAATCCGTCTATCACCTTTACCCATCCGTTTTCTTCTTCTATGGTAAACTGCTCTTTCTGCTGCTGATCTATGAGTAGGTACTTTGCCTTCCAGAGAGAACGCCATCCCTTGCGAGCTACCTTGCCTAGTTCTGTGCCATCAGCGTGTGTTATACTGTACGCAGCTGAGAAATCTATCCAGCGGTCTGCTTTTATTTTGTAGTTTATTTCTGTTTTGGTCTCATCTTCATATACCGTGATGTCTTCTTTTAGTTTAAAGAGTTTTTGAGATACATAAGCTATGGTGCGAGCATCGGCATCTGAAGCTACAAAGTCGTTTCGGAATGTAGAGATATTGAACTTAAGGTTTATTGGGAATTGGATGTTTTTCATTATTGGTGTAATAATAGCGATTTTACGGTGACCTATATTTTTGGGAGAATAAAAAGTGCTAAAATAGGATAGCACTTTTTGTGCCATTCGGCATTTCTATTCTCTACCAAAAAACTCAGTAGCATTTATGGATTTACTTTCGTGACGCATTAGATAAATCGTAATAGCTATAGTAGTTCCTATAAATAGGCACTCGTCTAGTGGGTTTTGGGTATATAAGGCTAATATAATGTTTATAGCCATGATGGATAAGCATACCGGTCTTGTGATTCTGTCTATTATGGATTTTATTTTTTTCATCTGTTTTTATTGTCCTTGACCTAGTGAGTATGCTTGTTTGCCATCAAAAGAATAGAGGTTTTCTGTCTTTACTATGTCTAGTCCATTGTTTTCTGCGTTTTGTAAAAGCTCTTAGATTCAAGTATTAAGTGCGACACTATGTATAGGAGTATCAGCTAGGATAAGAATAAAGGATTCTGGGGCATGCCCCAGAATCCTTTTCGGAATTTTTTTATCACTTTTGCTTCCTACCAAAGACGCAAAAAATGT
>JBDNFQ010000178.1:0-7115 GCA_041689715.1 Bacteroidia bacterium | reverse complement strand
TTTTTACAACTTTTTGAAGAGAAGTAAAGGTAGTAACATTTTCCGTAGCGGATTAGGGGCTAGCCCCTAATCCGCTATTTTTATTACACCCTATACCTCTTAATCTAGGGGTTGCATTTACGACTTGAATTTAAGAAGCAATTATCCGACAAATATAAAATAAAGCATCTGGTGCAGCAAGACTATTAATTCATAGTCTTTGAAGATGGTAAATGAAAATAGTAAAAAACTCATTCCTACGAGGATAGTGTAAATTTGACTCCAAACTATGCCTGTATTAAATCTAGTTAAGTCGTCATACCCTATTATTCTAGGTTACTTACTTCTAAGTATCACACTAGGTACTCAAGCACAAATAAGCATAAGAACCATAGATCGCCACGCAAACCCAAATGAGCCAAGTATCGCTATTCAGCCTTCTCCCGATTGGATAAAACCCATGGTAGCCGCATCTAACATTGATAATTTCTATACAAACCCGCTAAATCCAAAGTCACTAAAGACTAAAAGCACTTCTAAGTACGGCGTCTATGGCGACCCTGTTTTGCACTATTCAGATACTACTTTGTTCTTCGCTCACTTATCTAAAACTCCAGGTAAAGGCTATGGAGACTGGTTTGATAGGATAGTGGTGCAACAAATAGAGAATCCATATACGTGGCAAGAAACCTCCTACTCTGTAGGGTATAATCAAAATAAAATGCAAGATAAGCCGTGGTTAAGCTCTGATAATCATAGCTATAGGTTTAATGGTAATGTGTACGTTACTTGGACAGAGTTTGACAAATATGATAGTAAAGACCCCAATGATAGAAGTAGAATACGCTTTGCTAGGTACGAACCTAGTTCTGATTCATTTAGCACAGCCATCACCATATCTGACACTACTGGCGATTGTCTAGATAGCGATAGCACGCTAGAAGGAGCTACCACAGCAGTGGGCAAGGATGGAACTATCTATGCGGCATGGGCAGGACTAGATTATATCTGGTTAGATAAAAGTACCGATGGAGGAACTACTTGGGGTACAGATCGTAAAATAGCCTCTCAACCCAAGGGATGGGATATGAATATGCCTAATATAATGAGAGCGAATGGAATGCCTTTTATCCAAAGCGATACGGCAAGAGATATTCTCTATATCGCTTGGGCAGATGAGTATAGTGGCAATGCTGATGTGTGGCTGATGTACTCTCAAGACCAAGGAAAATCTTGGAGTGAAAGAATATGCGTAAACCAAGATACAAGTAGCAGAGGACAGTATTTCCCCAATATGGTAGTAGATCAGGCCACGGGTTCAGTATTTATAGCATACTATGATTTTAGGTATTCTAGCTCCGAAGCTTTTTATAATATTATGCTCAATACGTTTTCTATAGAAGATGGTATGACAGAATACCTCATAACACCAGAAGCTATCCCCCTTCCAGGCAAGAATGTGTTCTACGGAGATTACTTAGATTTAGATGTGCAAGGGTCTAGTTTAGTCATAATATACACGGCTAATACTATTGCTAATGAAACTAGAATCAAAATAGCACACACCAGTCTATATCAAAAGTACCTCATGGGGAAAAATGAGAATAGCAGTAACGCAATAGGCATATTAGACCAGAATGATAGTTTGGTAGTGCAGTGTAACGCGATAAGCCCCTATCGGCTAGATGTAAAAATAAAAATAAAGGATGGTAATAACAGAAAACACAAAATCAAAAAAACAGTACTTTACAAAGAGTTAGATGAAGCCACAGACCATCGCATACTTGGTCTGCAGTTAGCAGATACCGAGTACATAAAAAAAGCAAAATTTACCCTCAGATATTTTTCTGGCAATAAAAAACAGATTCAGAGATTGAGAAATCGTTTTGCAAGCCACTGACTACCTTATGTTTAATTTAAAATAGCACTTTTATTGTTTTAAACTTAAAAGCTGCTTTCTCAGGCTGACATTAACTTTGTCTTTTATCCTTAAATAAACTTAATTTGCAAACTATTTTTTAAGGACCAGAATATGTCAGATAAATACAATAAAGAAGAAGAAAGTTTATTACAAAAGATTCAGAATAAGACAGGTTGCCTGTTTTTAGTCATTGGTGTAGCCATGCTGGCCTTTGTGCTCACGGATCTTGTAGGTTCTGGGAGCAGTATATTTGGATCTACTGCTAATTCAGTAGGCACTATAAGCGGTGAGCAAATCTCATATGAGGAGTTTAATGCTCGTTTTGAAGCTATGAAGCAGCAGATTGCCCAAAACAATCCAGGTTTTGTAATGACCGAAGAGATTTCTAAGCAGTACAATGATCAAGCTTGGAACCTATTAGTACAGTCTAAAACAACAGATTTAGAATATGACAAACTAGGTATAGACGTAAGTCCTGCAGAGTTAGAAGACTTAACCATAGGAAACAATACAGACCCACAAATAATGCAATCGTTTACTAATCCAGAGACGGGTCAGCCAGACAAGCAGCGTTTAGTGCGTTTCCTAAAAGAAGATATCAATCAAGATCCAAATGCTAAGGCAAGTTGGTTAGCTTTTCAAGACCAATTCGTAGCTGGGCTTAAGGCTAAGAAATACAATGCTTTAATAGGCGGCAGTTACTACACAACAGACTTGGACGTAAAATACAAGAACATAGAAAACAATAAGACTATCAATGCGAGCGTGGTAGCTTTGCCCTATGCCCAAAATGCTGATTCTTCTATTACTGTCAGTGATAAAGAAATTATGTCTTATGCTAAAGAGTACAAGGACAAATATGAGCAGAATGCAAGTAGAGATATAGAATACGTAAAAATTGATGTTACACCATCTAGAGAAGATTCTTCTAAAATGATGGAATGGGGAACCGAAGTAGCCGAGAAATTTAGAAATGAGAAAGACGATTCTGCATTTGTAAGTATTATGAGTAGCGAGACTACATATGATGCATCGTACAAGGTTAGAGGTACATTCTCTGCAGACATAGAGAATAAAATTTTCGGAGCTAATGTGGGTGAGGTTGTAGGTCCTTTAGAAAAAAGTGGAACGTATAGTGTTTTTAAAGTTACTAATACGGGTACGGATACTCTTAAATCGGTAAAAGGAAGCCACATTCAGTTTGGCGTAACAGGTAATGATACAGCTACAGCAGAAGTAGAAGCGAGAGATCTTCTTGCCAAAATAAAAAGTGGTGCAACTACATTCGAAGTAGAAGCATCTAATAGAAACTACGACGCTTCTAGATCTACCGGTGGCGATATGGGCTGGGTAAGAGAAGGAAGTGGATCTTATCCTCCTAGATTGATTAATCGCTTATTTAACTCTGGAGTAGATAACTACGTAATAGTGAGATCAAGTAGAGGGGTGCACTTAGCTAAAGCTACATCTGCTGTAAGCAGAAAAACTGTACAAGTAGCCCTAATAGACCAAACCATATATCCAAGTACCAAGACGGATGGCGACAGCTATAAGAAAGCTGGTCAACTACTTACAAGAGTAAATAAAGAAAATTCTTTTGAATCTGTAGCAGAGCAACTCGTACTTACTAAACGTGTAGCAGGTAAGGTGACAGAATCTAATCCAGCTATTCCTGCGTTGAGCAACCCAAGCAAGCTTACTAGATGGTTATTTGATGCTGAGACCAGCACAGGCGACATTTCTCCTATTTTGGATATGAACGGTAGCTATGTAGTAGCACATTTAGTAAAAATAAATGAAAAAGGACTACCCAGTGCCGAAGATCTAAGAGCAGATATAGAACCACTAGTAAAGGATAGAAAGCTAGGTGAAAAACTAAAGTCTAAAGTAGAAACTGCATTAGCAAACGCTAGTAGTGCAGATGCACTAGCCAAAGAACTTGGAACTGTAGTATCCCAATTGCCAGCAGCTTCTTTTGGAGCAGGTAGTCTACCGTATATAGGTCAAGATGATGCTATATCTGGAGCCATATTTGGTGTACCAGTAGGCAGACATTCAGATGTAATAGTGGGCAAAGCGGCAGTAGCTGTAGTATATGTAAATAATGAGAATGAGTATCAAAAGGATGACCTTACTATCCTGAAGCAACAAATGAGTAGAGAAGCAGCACAAGAAGCTAGAGGATTAGCCAGTGTTGCCTTAGAAGATAAAGCAGAAGTTAAAGACCAGAGATACAGATTCTACGATTAGTCTTTAGGTGGATTTTATTTTTAAAAATATTGCATATTCAAAGGTGGGGACAGGTCCCCACCTTTGTTTTTTACACGGTTTTTGCGAAGATTCTACTATATGGCAATCACTAGCCGATACACTTAGACTAGACTACACGGTTATCTGCGTAGACTTGCCTGGATTTGGTAAGAGTAGTGACCTTTCGTTTGGCACACTAAACGAGGTAGCCAAGCAAATAAACGAACTACTAAAAGCAGAGGACATCCAAAGGTGCATCCTATTGGGGCATAGTATGGGTGGATATATAGCAGCAGCATATGCCGCTTTGTTTCCAAGTGAGCTAAAGGCACTAGCCCTCGTGCATAGTACGGCACTTGCAGATGGTTCATCTAAAGAAATAAATAGGCAGAAGAGTATCGACTTCATAGTAAAAAATGGGTCCCAGGAATTCTTTCGTTTGTTCATCTCCGGATTAGTCGCTTTAGAGCACAGAGGAAGACTCAGAGAACAGCTTACAGCATTGATCACACAAACGAGCGACAGATCGATACTGGCAGGCCTTAGTGCTATGAAAGAGCGACCTAGTCACCTTGAAACCATTGCTCAGTTTCATAAACCTATTCTCTTTATAAAAGGAGAGGAAGACACACACTACTCAGCAGACGAAATATACACACAAGCTGCGGCAGCATCAATATGCCAACTAAGTATGCTACAAGATGTTGGACATTTATCTATGTTAGAAAATCCAGAAAAGTGTTTGATGGAGGTACAAAGGTTTCTTAAGTTTTGCAATGCTTTTACTCCTTCAATCTAGCTCTTAACATTTTAATCTCGTGGTCTTTTCGTAGATTTATTCTGTCATACAACTTTCGTTCATTGCCAAAACATTGACTAAGAAATGCAAAACCCATCCCATTACTACTTGAGTTCGGCTTCTCCATAAGTCAAATTCTGTTGTCTTATACTACGTAACTTTATTAATCTTCAATACATTATACTTGCTTAGAATATTTATCTATATTCACCGTAGCTAGATAGTGCGTACTTCTCTTATCATATTATTTACATTTCTGGGCTTTTTAAAAGTCCAAGCTCAACAATATAAGTATATTCTTACGGATGGATGGAGTGCAAGTAGAGCACTTCCCATAGGAAATGATTCCATAATAGTAGTAGGTCGTATGTCAAAAAATCTTCAAGCAGATTATATGAAGCACAGATGGCATTTTACTATTCTAAATACAAATTTGGATGTTCTAAAAACAGATTCATTTCACTTGGACGGAGCTGTTTCTACCACATTTCACAATGCATTTACCATTAACAAGGTTGGGACTGAGTTACATATTGCAGGAGGAGTTCAATATTCAAATGATTCCATAAAAAGCTTTGTTGCCCAATTGAATTCTAATCTTGAGGTTAAAAAGAGTAAAATTATAACCAAAGGACATTTACATTATAATCTAACTTCACTGATTACTGAAGATAAGACATTAAATTTTTCTGTCTTTCTTGATGATGAAACAACTGGATCAAACGGCTTACTATCTATATTAGATTCTTCACAGGTAGTCGTTTATCAAAGAGCTATGTCCTGTAATTCATACCCCAAGTACGGAGGGTGTAACCTTACACCTAAACAAGTATTGCAAGGACAAAATAAGACTTACATTCTGGCAGCAGAAACTAATCCCACAAGTATTCCATACAACCTACTTCGAGACGGACTAATAATGAAGGTTGACAGCACTGGCGAAGAATTGTGGAGAATAAACCTAGCTAACGACAGTACTACCTACCATAATTTATTAATTGCTCCTTTGGCCAATGGCAACTATCTAGCTACTTGGCATAACTTCTATTATAAACCATTTAAATCTCCTAACAACAATAGATATCCTGAGACCAATGCTAATTCAACTGTTTGGTGCTTAGAATTTGATGATTCTGGAAATCAGATAAGACTCTGGAATCTTCGAGATTATCTCAAACACAAATTCAATCATAATTTCTCTCAATTTGCATTTCAGAATCATCTCATAATAACTAGGGATAGTGGTATTCTAATTGTAGGAATTACTCGCCAAAATGTAGCTAAATATATAGAAATAGGCTATGCCCTAAAACTAGATAAAAGTGGAAACGTCCAATGGTACAGAAAATATCTCCCCAGTATTTCCCAACCGTATACAGGTAAAGAGACATTGTATATAAATGGAGTCACGGAACTAGATAATGGCAATTACGCCCTAGCAGGTGAATACCGCAGTGACCCAAGCGATAGCTTCCCTACAGGTACAGTACAAGGTATAGTACTCTTTGTAGATAGCTTCGGGTGCTTAGAGCCCGGCTGTCAATTGAACGATAATATCGGGATAGATGAGTTAAAGGAAAGTCATGCTGAGCGGAGTCGAAGGGTAGACTTTACTGTATATCCAAATCCAAGTAACGGTGTGATACAAATCATAAATTCCAAATCACAAGCACCCAAAACCATAGCGATTTACGATATGCAAGGAAGGCCAGCAAACTTTGTGCAACACGGCACAAGTTTTACACTAGACTGCCCTGCCGGTATATATTATGTGAGACTAGTTAGAGAGGATGGATACTCAGAAGTACATAAATTTGTAATAGAATGAGAGCGTGCGTAGCTATAACCAACGATACCATACAATTAGATGTATCTGCCTATCGCAATGGAACCTATATAGTCAAACTATTTACTAACGATAAGAGTATATTTACTAAAAACTTCACAGTAGCTCGATGAGATTGTTAAGCGTACTTATTATACTATGTAATCTCGGAGCTTTAGCTCAGCAATATTCTTATACCTTAACCAATGGCTGGACTGCTATGAAACTCCTAGAATTAAGTCCTGATAGTTTGTTAGTTGTGGGATTACGTTCACAAAACCTAGGAGCAGATTATATGAAACATAGGTGGAGCTTTGATCTTATGAACATGGAATTGAATA
>JBDNFQ010000177.1:0-4933 GCA_041689715.1 Bacteroidia bacterium | reverse complement strand
AGGTAAAACCAATAAAACATCTGGTTCAGATAACGAAGTACTTAGTTCAAGTGGTTTATTAAATAAGATTCTATATCAAATATTTAAATCAGAAGATAAAATACTAAGTAAAAAGGTATCTCTTCCTTTTGGGGTTTCTATGGATCATACCCAAAAGTTGTGTTTGTGAATTAAAAAAGAAAGGGGATCATTGTTAGAAAGAATAACCTTGGAGAATTACATAGACTTACTTAAGCATATCCTTCCAGAGTTTTTAGTTGAACACTTTGATTTGTTGACGACTAGAAAAGAGGAGGAGATGCTCCATTTATATTTTGAAGAAAGGAAGAGTGTTCCTACAGAAGAACTCAGAGATCTGATAGCTCACGGTTTTCATAAAGAGGTCACTATCCAAGACTTTCCACTAAGAGGCAATAGTGTTTATCTTCACGTAAAACGGCGTAGATGGCTAAATAAATCCACAAATAAGGTAGTCCAACGCGACTGGACCTTAGTAGCTCAGGGAACACGGATGACGACCGAGTTTGCTGATTTTTTAAAAGAGATTGGTCAGTACTGAGGCTAGTGATTGTCATACCATAGGTCGGTTCTATGGCGTAAGTGGTAAGAAGTTACAACGCCAATACAAGGATCATCTAAGTGATTTTAAGGATTGGAAGCAAAAGAAACATGCCAAAAAGTGGCTCATCTATCCAGAGAACATAGGGCCATATTTGTCAATTGATGAAACAGCCTTATCTAAGGGAGAACTCTATACCATTATTACCAATAAAGAAGCTAAGGGTAGGAAAGGAGCATTGGTAGGGATATTTGCAGGAACTAAGGTAGAGCCTATTGTAGAACAACTACTGAAGGTGCCGTCCATAAAAAGAGCAAAGGTGAAAGAGATCACTTTAGACATGGCAAATTCAATGAAGACCATTGCAAGAAAATGCTTCCCTGAAGCAGTTCAAGTGACAGACCGTTTTCACGTACAGAAACTTGCCTTAGAAGCTTTACAAGATATCAGAATCAAACATAGATGGGATGCAATAGACCTTGAAAACGAGCAAATAAAACAGGCTAGAAAAGAAAATAAAAGATATGAGCCTCCGCTTTTTAGTAATGGTGACACTAAGAAACAACTTCTAGCAAGGAGTAGATACTTGCTATACAAAGCACCTTCAAACTGGACAGCAAGTCAACAAGAGAGAAGTCAACTATTATTTAATGAGTATCCCGATATCAAAATCGCATTTGGATTAGTACAAGGGCTAAGAAATATCTATAACACTACTACTTCTATAGCAGTAGCCTACACAAAACTGGCACGTTGGTATAACGACGTAGAAAAAACTGGATATAGGGCCTTCAACACAATAGCTAACACCATACAACTCAACTACAGGTCTATCTTAAGCTATTTTATGAATAGAAGTACTAACGCCTCAGCTGAATCGTTCAATGCCAAAATCAAAGCCTTTAGAGCTCAATTTAGAGGGGTTAGAAGTATCACGTTCTTCCTATATAGACTGACTAATATTTTTGCATAAACACAACAATTATTCTTGATCCCATTTTCTTCCTAAAACTGTCTTGGAATAGCTCGCTATTCCTGCACCACTTTTACTCGAAACTAACTATTTAAAGATGTTCTGAATCCAAAATAACAATCGAAATCAGGTTAATAAGCTATGCAAATAGCTTACACTCTCTCCAGCAACTTTAGTACTGTCCAAGCAGCTTCTTTGCCTTTGTGGCCGTGCTTACCACCTGAGCGTTCTACAGCTTGCTGCTGATTGTCGGTAGTGAGCAGCCCCAAAGCTATAGGAATATTATGTTTAATAGTGACATGGGCTATCCCATTAGCCACGGCATCACAGATAAAATCGAAGTGACGTGTTTCTCCCTGTATTACTACACCTAAACATATTACAGCATCTAAACCTTCAGAAGCTAGTTTATTGGCACCATATATAAGCTCATACGAGCCAGGTACGTCCCAAACTGTAATGTCTGTTATGCCTGCTTTTTTCAGCGTGTCAAGAGCACCCTCTTTTAGTTTGCTAGTGATTTCACTATTCCACAGTGCAGTCACTACACCTATCTTGAAGTTAGTATGTGGTAAACGAATTTCTTCGTTTAGGAAAGTTTGGCTAGAATAATCTGCCATAAGCTATAATTACTTAGCTGCTTTTTTAGCGGTTACTCTGGCGATACGAGAATCTACCTTGTCAGCTACACGTGACGTGCTATACTCGCTTCTTAGTCTTTCGTAAGCTTCTAGTGCGTCGCTATATTCTCCTGCTTCTTCGTAAGCCAGTCCTGCTTTGCTAAGTGCGTATGGAGTAGTCATTTTATTCTCATTAGAATTGGCAGCTTTCATGTACTTGTCGCCCGCTTTTTCAAATTGCTCTAACTCTGAGTAGCAATCACCTTTTAAGATAATAGCTTGATTAGAAAGCAATTGATCGTTAAGATCTGCGTCTTCTAAGTAGTCAAGAGCTTCTTCAAATTTACCTTGCTCTAATAATATTCTGCCTGCTAGGTACGTAGCTGTGTTACCCGCTTTAGTACCACCAAATTCATCAGCAATATCTATTACACCTAAGTTTACTCCATCACCGTTCAAGGCTTTGGTTAGTGAATCGACACCATAATACCGCTCAGCCATAAATAGGCTGTTGCTAGCTTCTAGTTCTAACTCTGGCTTATAGATACTATCGTAGTAGTATATACCCGCTGCTAATACGATAAGAGCGATACCTGCTATCATAACATTGTTTTTATTCTTATCGTAATATGCCGAAATAGAATTGAAACTTAGTTTACCTTGTAATTGTTCGTTTGTACTCATTTTATGTAAAAGTTTGCAAAAGTAGTCTTATTCTATGATAAACGGATACTCAGTTTCGTATACATCAGTATACAGCTCTTCTTCTGATGGGAAAGGAGAGTTCTCTGCGAATTCTACACATTCTTCCATCTCTTTTTCTACTTCCTCTTCCATAGCATCTAGCTGCTTCTGAGTCATGTATTTTTTATCTAGTATCACCGATTTTACTACCTCTATAGGGTCTACTTTTTTGTAATCTGCTACTTCATCTTTAGTTCTGTACTTAGCAGGATCAGACATAGAGTGACCTCTGTATCTGTAGGTTTTTAGCTCTACGAATGTTGGACCATTACCATCTCTAGCTCTTTTAGCTGCAGTAGCCATGCTGTCGTGCACAGCCTCACAACTCATTCCGTCTACTTGCTCTGCAGGCATTTCATATCCGCTAGCTATTTTGTAGATATCTAGCACATTAGTAGTACGCTCTACAGATGTCCCCATAGCATAGTTGTTATTTTCACAGATAAAAACTACAGGTAGTTTCCATACCATAGCCATATTAAAAGTCTCGTGTAGAGCACCTTGTCTCACCGCTCCATCTCCCATGTAGCAATATACTACACCATCTTCGCCTTTGTATTGCTCTGCAAGAGCTATACCCGCTCCCAGTGGTATCTGGCCGCCTACTATACCGTGGCCACCATAGAAATGATGCTCCTTGCTGAACATGTGCATACTTCCACCTTTTCCTTTGGTACAGCCATCTATTCTACCAAAAAGTTCTGCCATTACAGCATTAGATGAGATACCCATAGCTAGTGCATGACCGTGATCTCTGTAAGCAGTTATTACTTTGTCATTATCTTGTTTTGCAGATACCAAACCGGCTACTACAGCTTCTTGTCCTATGTATAAATGACAGAAACCTCTTATCTTGTTTTGACCGTACATCTGAGCAGACTTTTCTTCAAATCTTCTTATCCTTAACATTAACTTATACCAATCAATGTAAGTTTCTTTGGTGTGCTTTGCTTTTGCCATTTTATATTTGGAGCGGCAAAAATAACAAATTATCTTCCTCATAAAACATACTTGAAGGTTCAAAAACTAATATTAATCTCATTTAAAAATCATTCGGAATTAAGACTAGAGACGAATGAGGATGTAATAGCCATTGCAGGACTCAATGGTGTTGGCAAAACTTCGGTGTTAGACGCTATCCATTTTTTATGTATTGGTAAGTCTTACTTTTCTGCTACAGATGTACAGTGTATCCAAGAGGGAGAAATGCAATCTGGTGTGCTAGCGACCATAGTAACTTCAGAAAAAGTAGAATTAAAAGTAAAGCTAAAACGTGGTGGCCGCAAGGTTATAGAGCGTAATGGGGTTCCCTATAAAAAAGTAACAGATCATATAGGTGAGTTTATGGCGGTGACTATAGCACCTGGGGATATAGAGTTGATATATGGCAGCAATACGGTTCGTAGATCATTTATAAACCAGATATTATGTCAAGTAGATGCTAATCACTTAGCTGAGCTCATCAAGTACAATAAACTGATAGAGCATCGCAATAAGCACCTCAAAGAAGATACTGTAGATCTTGCTCTTATTCATACTTTAGATTTTCAGATAGCACCACTGGCTGCCAGTATTTATACTAAGAGAAGTGAGTTCCTAAAGGAATTTAGTACGGTGTATGCGGAAAAATACCATCTCTTGTCTGGAGAGAAAGAGCTAGCAAGCTTACAATACATAAGCCAACTAGAGCACAATACCTATGCAGAGTTAGTGGCCATGAACCAAAGGAAAGATATAGCTGTGCAACGTAGTTTTAGCGGAATACATAAAGATGAGCTAGAGCTCAATATTGGGGATTTCCCGCTAAAGAAGTATGGATCACAAGGGCAGATTAAAACGAGTTTAATAGCTTTGAAAATTGCAGAGTTTGCCTATTTGCAAAAAGCAACAGGCAAAACACCTTTTTTATTGCTAGATGATATTTTTGAAAAAATAGATGAAGAAAGAGCTTCTGTACTTACTCAAATAGTGAAAAATGATAACTTTGGACAAATATTTATTACAGATACCAATGAAGACAGACTGAATACGTTCTGT
>JBDNFQ010000176.1:0-6442 GCA_041689715.1 Bacteroidia bacterium | reverse complement strand
TTTCCGCTTTGGTAAAAGAAATCATCTACCGGAGTTTGTGCCATAGCCGAAAGGCTGGCAAGCATTACTATCCAACTATATTTCCTCATCTTTTCTTTTTATTTCTGTTAATCTATATTTTAATGTGGCTATCCACACACCGAGCAATATCCAACCTAGACCAGCTAGATAAAAAACCTTACGAAGGTCATTGTCTAAATCTAGTGTGCTAAAACCGATGGTATCGCCACTAGCAGGATGTAGACTCGTCTCTGCCATACGTGGGTATATGATAATAAGTACAATGAAAATGGGAAAGGCAAACAGATTATACACCGCAGAGAATTTTCCCCGTTGGTTTTCATCTTCTATACTCCCTCTTAATATGTAATAGGCTGCATACATGAGCATACCAATGGCTGCTCCATTTAGTTTAGCATCTTCTATCCACCAAGTGCCCCATGTAAATCTAGCCCAAAAAGAACCCGTAGCTAGTCCTATAAGACCAAAGAGCATACTCACTTTCACGAAGCTGCTAGACATACTATCTAGTCGCATATCACCTGTACGTAAAAACTTAATCCCGTAGACGTAAGACACCACAAGTAAGATAATCATGGTAAACCACATCGGCACATGAAAGTGCAGATTTCTAATAGTTTTAGCTAATATGCCAATATCATCTGGGGCAGGCATAAGAAAGCCCCCTATGATGCCATAGCAAATGCAGATAACTGCAAGTATTTTCCACCATGTATTTCTCATTGCTTTTACTGCTAGCAAAGGTAGTTTTTTATACGATAAGGGTAATGAGCTACATCAGAATTTTGAATGATTCGAGATAGTGCTTTTTAGCTCTATTTGTAATTCGAGAACTTATTCTTTACTTTTACGTTGTAAGACGTAATTATTTAAACCTCTTAACCTAATATAAATTATGAAAAAGTACCTTGTAACTTTAGCTCTAATCAGTCTTTCTTTTGTTTCCTATTCCCAAGCTCCTTATTGGAATCAGCCTATTAATGACTCAACAGCAAACTACCAAACTATGGTACACAATGCAGATAGTTTTTATGTTACGTTACCTCCTGACACTGCAGAAGGTTCAGAATTTGCATTATATGAAAAATGGAAGACATTCTGGGAGCCAAGGGTAGATGAGACTGGATCGTTTGAACCCTATGCTTCTGCTATGACAAGTATGTTTAATAATACAAATTATTGCAATGGTTCTGGAATATATAATGAACAATGGTCACAAGTTGGTCACAGCTTTACCGAAATAAACGGAACAAGCAGTAAAGGGCAGGGTTGGGCAACTAAAATTGTTACTAACAGCGATAATAGCAAGTTGTATCTAGGTGCAAAACGAGGAGGACTCTGGAAAGACAGTACCGATACATGGATAAATCTCACTGACAATATGAGAGGACCAATATTTGGTATCGTCGATGTAAAAGTAGACCCTCTTGACGATAACATCATCTATATTACTTCTGCTTTAAATGGTCGCTCAGCAGAAGGATTAAGTTTCGGATTTTTAAAGTCAACAAATGCAGGAAACGCGTGGAGGAGACCTTCTGCCCTATTATCTGTTTTAAACACCGATAATGGTTATAAGGAAAACGCATCTCAAATTTATATTTCACCAATAGCCAATAATGCTGATAGTAGTAATATAATATTTGTATCCTCTAACGATAAACTATATAAAAGTGAAGATGCAGGTAACAGCTTTAGTATGATAAATCATGTCAATAGTATAACCAGATTCAATGGCAAAATAATCCAAATACTGGGCTCATTTAATACCAGTGGAATCATTTTTGTACTAACCGATCTTGGTGAACTTTGGTATTCTTCAAACAATGGTCAATCATGGACTCACCTAGATAATGCTAACAGTAATTTAATGAAGTCAAACAGCTCAAAAATTCCAGTAAGGATTCATGTAAGCAAAAATGACAAGATATTCCTTATGTACCCAAGTTCTGAAGTAGAGACTAATGCGAATAACATCAAAGTTGTCATAGAATTATCCGATGTTAATTCCCTTAACTTCACTCGATCAGTAAAAGCACAACAGTGGATTCAAATAGGTGGGACATCAGGAGCAAGAACTCCTACGCCACTTACTGGTTTTTATGTATCGGATATAGATGACCAAATAATGTATGCTATCTACCGATCTAATAGTTCCCCAGAATTAAATATTTCAATAAATGGTGGCACTAGCTTTACCGAAGACCCTAGATCTGATTGGCACGGAGATGCAAACGATCTGTTTGTTGTATCTGATCCAACTACATATATTGACAAAGTATATGTAGCAAATGATGGAGGGCTAAATCTTGCAACGATTCAATATACTATTGATGGGTCTAATAATGTGACTCAAGTTTCAGACATTTCCACTAACTTAAATAGTAATAATCTACATATAACTGAAATTTATGGTTTCGATATAGACCCAACAAGTAATTGGATATCGGCAGGCTGTCAAGACTTAGCAGTCTATACTAAATACAATAACCAATGGGCTAGTAGGATATGGGGAGATGGATTTTCCGTTGCTTACGACCCCTACACAAACAACCCCAATGAACCCGATGAGTTCCCTAAAATGATATGCGAAAACAATAATCGTCGATTCCGAAACACCCAGTTCAGCCCCGCTTACAGCGAATCTATGGTAATGTCTTTAACTGAATTACCCAACTATACTGATGAACTTGTAGTAGATGCCTGGGGTAGGACGATCATTGGTATTTTCTATGAAACAAGAGATGCAAATGGCAACATAGTTATATCAGAAAACAGAGTATACAGTAAAGATATTGGTGAAAATTCAATAAATAAAAACAACTACATCACCTTCAGTAATTCAGGAAATCAGATAAAAGGTATTGCATCTAGCAGGTACAATAAAGACGTTATCTATATAGGGAAAAGCGGACCAGGGGGTTCTAATAGAGCTGACAGGTTATATAAAAGTAGCAATTTTACTAGTCCCACACCAACTTGGCAGGATATAGGCACACTGTCCAATGTGCTTCCCTTAAATATTCAAGGAATTACTGAAATAATAACAGACCCTTATTCCGAGAATGGAGTATGGGTCTGTGTAGGCAATAAGTTTAGTGACTATAGTGCCAGCGGAAACGATGTATTACGAGTTTATTATTCGCCAAATGGCGGAGAAATAGATGCAACTACAGGACAACCAATCTGGCTGCCAATTAACGAAGGAATAGAAGTCTCTCCTGGAGAAAATTCTGGATTTAATATAAATGACATAGAACTAGACGAAAGCACAGGTGGAATGTACTTAGCTACTGATATAGGAGTATATTACAATCCATCTCCCAAAGACCCTTCCTCTGAATGGGTTTGCTACAATAAAGACCTGCCAATTATCCCAATTTCACAATTACGAATCGACTACTGTAGACGCAAGGTCCTAGCGTCCACAAGTGGGCGTGGCTTATATGAAGCTGACCTAGCAGAAGCAGCAGACTATACTCTTGACATATCCTCTAACACCATATGGGACAATGAGCATAGAAAACTCATAAACTCTAGCATAACAGTGAAAGCAGGCAAAACTCTTACTATCAAAACCGAGTTAGTACTACCCTCTTATGCTAAGATAATAGTAGAAAAAGGAGCTAAGCTGATAATTGATGGTGGAACAATTACCACCCGGTGCAATAATCTATGGGCAGGTATATTTATAGAGGGTGACAATTCCTTATCTCAACTACCAGTCACTAATCAAGGCTATGTTATCTTAAAAAACGGAGCAAGTATAGAAAATGCTAAAACTGCTATAACATTGGCAGGTTTAGATGCTAATGGCTCTATAGACCCAGCTAAAAGTGGAGGAATAGTCAAGGCTTTCAACTCTACTTTTCTGAATAACAAAGAGGATATATATGCAGCGGCCTATAGATACTCATATTCTCCTAGCGGTTCTGGTACAGACAAAATCTATGTTAACAATCAAACACTCTTATCTGACTGCGAGTTTAGAACAACTGGTGACTATAAAGGAACTACATCTGAGATTAAACCACATGTCACTCTATTTGGAGTTTTATGGGTAGATTTCAAGGGTTGCACATTTACTGATGCTAGATGGGGAAATAGCGTAACTGATGAGCTAAGTCTAAGAGATGGAATCGTCTCTAGCTGGGCCAGCTATCGTATAAATAACCTTACTAGCCTCTCACCTTACGGTATACCGTCAGTGGGTAAAAAAAATACATTTAATGACATGAGATATGCTATTACATCTTACGAAACTAAGATTCCGTGGTTTAATCTTACAGTACCTAGACCTAGTAGTGTAGTAGACGCAGAGTTCCACTGTTTAGGTGGCATACTCTATAGTGATGTAGACCACCCTATACTCACTAGAAATGAATTTAATATAAAAGGATATTTTTCTCCAAATGGAGGTTTAAGAGAAATAGATGCGTATGGTATCTTTATGGATAACTGTGATGGCTATCAAATAGAAGGAAATGATGCTATTGGAGACTTAAATGTAGACCCCACTCACAATGAAGCTGTAGGTATAGTACATACTGCCAATAGATCACGTATAAATACAGTGTACCGCAACCGTATGGATGACGTACTTCTAGGTGCAGAATCCTATGGTAAGAATAAAGACTCTAGGACTACAGCACCGTTTGGCACATACGGTCTCCACTACGAGTGCAATGAGTTTGCCAATACAACGGATAACCAATGGGATATATATGCTACCCAAGAATATGGACAACCTATATCTCTAGCTAATGGACTCCCACAGCAAGGTTCTCAAAGTAGACCTGCTGGCAACCTTTTTGGTGTGTATAGTGGCAATCCTTATATTCACTTTCTAAATGCTACTAATCTCACTAATGTAGACTACTACCACCATGATGTAGCCTCTGATGCTAGGGTTGTTCCTACAATTAAGACAAATGTCAGCAATAAGGCTACACTAAATCCAAGAAATACAAGTTCCTGTCCAGACGAAACAGCACAAGACATCTTTATTGGTACGCTGGATATGGACGACCTAGGTGCAGACCGTTTGGTCTTAAAACAAAAAAGAACTCTTAAAGAGCAAGTTACAGACGGCGGCCCTACAGTCGATTTATTGACTGAAATACTGAATGTAACTCCCAGCACCTACTCTCAACTTTATGCAGATATAGTGAGTTACTCCCCATATCTATCTACGGATGTACTCTCTGCTATCTCCTCTGCTACTACTCCATTTTCTCATTTAGATATTCGGGATATTTTATTGCTAAATCCACATAGCAGTCGCACTCCTTCTATTCTTTCTATTTTGCAAAATCGTACTGACAGTTTCCCTACAGGATACCTGAGTACTATAGACAGTGCATCGCAAAACTACACGACTAGAGATACGTTACATGACGAAATGTATGTGCAAGCCATGCTCTACGAAAATCAACTAAACAATTTAGTTCGAAAGGCTCTAAACACAGAGAGCGAAGACCTTTTTGTTTCAGTAACGGAACCTATATTACAGGCTGCACTGGAGCCACATCGTTGGTATAAGCTTGCAGCATTGTACGATGCTCGTGGTAACACTAGTGCCGCAACTGCCTTACTCAATACTATCCCAGTGGAGTTTACTTTGTCTATAGAACAATTAGACTACCATACAGATTTCATAGCTTTACGCAATATGGCACTAAACTGGCAGAGTGCAGGCAAACAAATCACTCAGTTAGACTCTACTGATATAGCCGCACTGTTACCCTATGCTTCCAAGACCAATGGGATACAAAATGAAGTATTGCCTCTGCTAGTGCTAAGAGATTCAGCAGTCTACTTGCCACCTATATACCACCCTATGAGTGAGTTCAATACTACTGAAGCCAGTCCCCTAAATAATGGCAGAGACGAGGCTGATCCAAATAATATATCCATCATAACAGATAATTTAAATTCTGAGCAAATAAAAGTAGCTAACGAGCTTACCTTATTCCCTAACCCTACACAAAGAGTACTTAATATTAAGTATAATATAGATTCTGAGACAGTTAGTGGTAGATTAGAAATAACGGATTATACAGGTAATGTACTGTTAGATACCAAACTAATAAACAACACTGGTGCATTACAATTAGATGTATCGGCCTATCGCAATGGGACCTATATAGTCAAACTATTTACTAACGATAAGAGTATTTTTACTAAAAACTTCACAGTAGCTCGATGAGAGGCTTATTATCGATATTCGTTTTGTTTTTGTCTTGTATTTTCTCTCTAGGTCAAACGTATAAATATAAACTAACCAATGGCTGGACTGCTATGAAACTCCTAGAATTAAGTCCTGATAGTTTGTTAGTTGTGGGATTACGTTCACAAAACCTAGGAGCAGATTATATGAAACATAGGTGGAGCTTTGATCTTATGAACATGGAATTGAATA
>JBDNFQ010000175.1:0-1038 GCA_041689715.1 Bacteroidia bacterium | reverse complement strand
TCTACTCCGTCTTCTTCTCCACCTGTGATACCTAACTCTATTTCTAGTGTCATACCCATTTTGCTCATACGCTCTAGGTACTTTTTACAGATTTCTATATTTTCTTCTATAGGCTCTTCAGATAGATCTATCATGTGCGAGCTATAGAGTGGCTTTCCTGTTTCTGCGAAGTACTTTTCACTTGCATCTAACAAACCGTCTATCCAAGGAAGTAACTTTTTAGCTGCGTGATCTGTGTGCAATATCACTGTAGCACCATAAGCTAATGCAAGCTCATGTACATACTTAGCTCCTGCCACACCACCTGCTATGGCAGATTTTTCATTCTCGTTGCTTAATCCTTTACCAGCAAAGAACTGTGCTCCTCCGTTACTAAATTGGATGATAACTGGTGAGTTTAGCTTTGCTGCAGTCTCTAAAGCTCCGTTTACCGTGCTACTAGTGGTTACGTTTACAGCTGGCATAGCATAGCTATTTTCTTTTGCGTGTCTGAAAATTGCTTGTACTTGGTCTCCTGTAGCTACCCCAGGTTGTATGTTATGGCTCATAATTGGTTTTTTTTATAAGTGAGCAAATTTATGATTTTTTTGCTAGGAACACGCCTTCCATAACGGCGGATTTCACCCCGCATGTTCCTACAAAGGCGTGCTCCTATAATTGTTCAGAATTCTCATCCCATTTACTAATATTTTCATCTATGTACTCTGAGATAACTTTATACTCCTCAACATTCCTAATAATTCTATCATTGTATCTAGGTTGCCAACCAAAATCTACAAACCCAAGTTCTTTTAAGCGTCTAGTTATTCTACCCTTGAAATGGTTTGCAAATGCAGCTAAAGAACCTTTCTGCAAAGGACTAATATGCCCTTTCCTTTCAAATCCATCGCCTAATGGCAGAATGCTCGGTGAAGCTTTTTCTGTGACCTCTTCATTTCTTAATTCAACAATCAAATGAGTATGATTTGGCATTATGACATAATTTGGGATTACTATGTTTTTCTTATGCTCGATAGCCATATTGAGTTCGTTTAAAAC
>JBDNFQ010000174.1:0-6680 GCA_041689715.1 Bacteroidia bacterium | reverse complement strand
GTTCATTGCTGATCAACAAAGTAAGCACCCAGAAGCCACTGGAGACTTATCTAAGATTTTTAGAGATATAAAATTTGCAGCCAAAATAGTAAACCGAGATGTGCGTAAAGCAGGACTCGTAGATATACTAGGGGCATACGGTACAGTGAATGTACAAGGTGAAGAAGTAAAAAAACTCGATATGCTCGCAAATGAGGAGTTCAAATCCTCACTCACCCTAGGTGGCGATTGCTGTGCTATCATATCAGAAGAGGAAGAAGACATACACCATATAGAGACTACATTAAATCAAGATAGTAAGTACATCATAGCTATGGACCCGCTAGATGGCAGTAGTAATATAGATGTAAATGCAAGTATAGGAACCATATTCTCCGTATATCAACGCATAAGTCCAGTAGGCGGCCCAGTGACTATGGATGATGTGCTGCAAAAAGGCACGCACCAAGTAGCAGCTGGCTACATCATCTATGGAAGTAGTACTATGATGGTCTTCACCACGGGACAGGGAGTAAATGCCTTCACACTAGATGCATCTATAGGAGACTTCTGCCTTAGTCATCCAGATATTCAGATACCCAAAGATGGAAACATATACTCAATCAATGATGGCAACTATGACCATTTTGATGAAGGAGTAAAACGCTATGTAGACTACTGCCGTAACTCTACGGACAAAGAAGCCTACAGTGCTAGATACATAGGAAGTATGGTGTCAGATTTTCACCGTAACCTGCTAAAGGGAGGTATCTTTATGTACCCAGCTACTACGGACGCTCCTAATGGTAAACTTCGTTTAATGTTTGAGAGTAACCCAATGGCATTTATAACAGAGCAAGCTGGTGGCAAAGCTACCACAGGCAAGCAACGCATCTTAGATATAGAGCCTACAGAAATACACCAACGCAATCCTGTTTTTATGGGAAGCCCAGCTATGGTAGATAAGGTAGAGAGCTTTATTAATGGTTAGTAGTGTCCATTCTTCCGACTCTATTGCTAGCACGGGGAAGAATGGATATAATTTGGACAAGTCTCCTTCTGTTTCCAAAAAGAAAGCCAGCTCTGCAGAATAATCCAGGAGTAAACGAAGATTTAAGAGTGTTCTCATTACATAAGAAACAGCCAGACTAGCTACACTTTGATTAAGTAGACGTTTGTTTAGGTTATTTTTGGGAGCTAATAAGAAATGGAAAAAATAGCTGCTAAAATATATACACTTTCTAACCCTAGGGAGCTACACCTAAAAGAAGAGATACTAGACCCTACTCAACTAAAGGGCAATGAGCTAATAGCCAAAACAGTATATAGTGCTATTTCGCCAGGCACAGAAGTAGCGGCCTACTGCGGTGAAGAAACCCTTAGAGCAGATTTTCCTGCATATCCTAGGGTACAAGGCTATTGTAACATAGCACAAATCAAGCATATAGGAGACGCTGTAACCGAATGGAATATAGGCGACTATGTGCTCACTTTTTAATCGCACAGAAGCCATTTTAAGTGTCCTATTTCCGATTTCTTACTTAGAGTAAATCCCGATTTTATAAAAGAATCTGCTGTTGCTTATCTCTACCACTTGGGCTATCACAGTATTCTGACTGGTGACATACAAGCCGGTCATAATGTAGCCGTACTAGGTCTTGGTGTTTTGGGATATACGTCTTCTATCTTTAGTAAAATAAGCGGAGCCAATGTATTTGCCTTAACTAACCAACAGCAGCACAAAAAGCTAGTAGAAAGTAATGGCATACTATATTTACCCAAAACAGAAGAATCTGTAAACACCATTCAAAAGAACACCCACCAAGTAGGTGTAGATGTAGTGATCAATACATCTAACAGTTGGCAAGATTGGAAGCTTGCATTGCAACTCGTAAATAAGGGTGGAACTATAGTAAACGTAGGTTTCCCTGGCAGAGGACAAGGAGCACCAGACTTCAATCCACTAGACCCCAAGTATGTCTACCTCAAAAACGTAACGATAAAGTACCTTACCGCAATGAACGTAAAAGGTGCGGAACCCGAGCTACAGCGATTTAACCGAGAACGAAACCTACAATACATTCTAGATCAAATAGCGAGTGGAAACATTAACACACACGAGATTATAAGTGCCGAAATAGACTATACTGAACTCCAAACACAATACGAACTTTATGCATCTCATACTCAAAATCTATTTTCTACGCTTGTTAAATGGTAGAAAATAGCAGACTAAGAGCAGCCATCATAGGACTAGGCCGAATGGGTGCAGAACCCAGCAGCCGATTAGGTAAGATGTCAAATGGATGGTCACCCGTCTCTCATGCGGAGTCTATGGTATCCTTACCCGAGTACGAACTAGCAGGCTTGTGCGATATAGATCCTGAGCGGGTAGCTCGCTTTCAAGAGCTGTACTCCGTAGCACACGGATTTACGGACTACAAAAAGCTTATAGACACCATACAGCCCGACGTGATTTCTATTGCTACACGTACTAACCTAAAAGAAGAGATAATTCGCTACGCCGCTCAAAACGGAGTAAGCGGTATATATGTAGAGAAACCACTTGCGACGAGTATCTCCCAATGCCAAGAAATACTAGAAATTGTGAAGCAAGCAGGAATAAAACTAATATATGGAACCCAACGTAGAGGAATGCCCTTCTTTCGCAAGGCAAAGGAAATGGCGTACTCTGGCCAATGGGGGAAAGTCCAGAGTGTGCAGTTTGAGTATGGAGCTAGCTTGCTGCTCTGGACATTACCGCACCTCACAGACCTCATTACATACTACACAGATTGCAGTACACTAGCAAGTATATCTGCCCACTGTGAGTTCAAAAAAGCATACATCCCAGAAACCACTTTTATAGACGAGGACCCTACGATACACTCTGCAGATATAACCATGCAAAATGGTATACGAGCAATACTCACTCCTGGCAAAGGAGCCAATATACGCATACACCTAGAGATTGGAGTAATCAATATAAATGGTGATGGCTATAGCATAGAAACACACACCGCGGGTGAGTACATAGGTAAACTGACTGAGATACAGCGAGCATACGCACCAGAGAGCAAAAGTGGCACACAACTACTCTTTGCAGATCTAGCACAAGCTGTAAAGCAAAACCAAGCCGTGACACTAGGCAGCTATGCTGAGATACTAGGTAGCACCGAACTACTTATGGGTATGGTAGAGTCTGGCTTGCAAAATGGGGCTAGAATTAAGCTTGCAGCTATTCGAAAAAACCTGACTGTTACTGGTAGGTTCGGGGATTTATTGGCGTAGGGAGAAAGCCTTTCTCTCCTTTTTATTATGCTTACGATACGAATGCAAGTCTAAAGAAGCAGAATTACGAGTAGAACAAAAAATACAAACACAAGATTACAATAGTGGAATCTTAGCATGAATAAGGAGATGGAATATCAGTCAAATCATTTGTTATTGTACCTTTATCAGTAGAAATACGATTATCATATATGCTTTATAAAATATTTACATGGCTCTTTCACCTGACTACAAAAGCCTATTTCAGATCAATATACCTTCAAGGAAAAGAGTGGATACCCCCTAAAGGTAAACCTGTCATTTTTGCGGCAAACCATCCCAGCTCATTTATGGACCCTATATTACTGGCTGTACACCTCAAAAGAGCATTGTATTTTTTAGTACGGGGAGATGTATTTAAAAATAAAATCGCTAGTCTCCTTTTTGATAAGCTACATATGATACCTGTATACAAACCGGATCTGTCACCCGGTCTAACGCATAAAAACGAGATGATTTTCGAAAAATGTCACGCCCATTTAGGACGCAATAGTACTGTGATGATTTTTCCGGAAGGCACTAGCAAAACAGAACGGCGACTAAGACCTATAAAAACCGGTGTAGCTAGAATAGCATTGGGAGCTGAAGCAAAACATAACTTTGAGTTAGACCTAACTATTTTACCAATCGGCCTAAATTATTCCAATCCACACTATTTTAAAAGTGATGTGTTCATCAATATAGGTGAGCCTATACAGGTAAGCGAGTACAAGGACATATATCTCAAAGACCCTAGGGAAGGCGTATTGCAATTAACAGAACGTATAAAAACCGAGCTTGAAAAACGCATAGTAATAATAGAAGATGAACAACTCGAAAAGTTAATTCAACAGATAGAAATTCTGTATCGAAGTAAATTAAGAGACGAAAGTAAACTAGAAGGAAAGGCTATACAAGATTTTTACTTATCTCAAGATATTGTAAAAGCAGTAGAATACTACGCTAAAAACAAACCAGAATTATTGAAGGATTTTGAGCAAAAAATCACCTTCTATCTGAAAGAGTTAAAAGGCTTAAAGATAAGAGATACACAAATAAGAACGTCTTACGTTTCTTTTAGATTCGTATGGACTATGATTTATTTCACGGTTGGATTCCCTGTGTTTTTATATGGTTTCATTACAAATGTGATTCCTTTTAAATTAGCTGAGTTCATTTCTGGTAAAATCCTAATCAGAGAAGATTTTGTAGGATCCATAAAAATAGCTGTGGGCATGCTAGTCTTTTTAATAATCTACGGAATAGAAGCGGCGGTGTTTGGTGCATTCACCCATGTTGTATGGGGCATTCTATTTTGTCTTAGTCTATATCCTGTAGGATTATTCACCATGGATTATTTCAAAACCTACTATACAGTCAGAGGAACTATAAAATATATGAGACTATTCATGCAAAAAAGTAACTTAGTCACTAATCTAAAAACAACTCGCCAGGAATTAGTCGATGAACTGGAGAACAGAAAAAAAGAATTTTTAAACCAACGGGAAGTATAAGATAAGATATAAAACATGAAAATTCAAGAACTATACTCCACTCAGCAAGAATTTTTCAACTCGAATAAAACAAAAAATATTAGTTTTAGAATTGAGCAATTAAAGAAGTTTAGAAGAATATTGGAAGAGAATGAAAGTGAACTTTACGCTGCAATATTTGAGGATTTCGGAAAGTCAGAATTTGAAACATTTGAGTCTGAACTTTCTTTGTTGTATCACGAAATAAATATTTTCGTCAAAAACATACAAAGATGGAGTAGGCGAAAAAATGTATCTACGGGATTGGTCAATTTCCCAGCCAAAAGCTACATCATTCCCGAACCACTTGGAGTAACTCTAGTTATTGGAGCTTGGAACTATCCTTATCAACTTTCTATGCTTCCAGCTATAGCATCTATAGCTGCAGGTAACACTGTAATCATAAAGCCGAGCGAGCTGCCTTCTAAAACATCTGCGATAATGGCTAAAATTATCAATTCTAATTTTCCTCCTAATTTCTTATATGTAGTGGAGGGAGGCGTGCCAATAACTAATGAACTGCTGACTCACCGATTTGATAAGATATTTTTCACTGGCAGTATTCCTGTAGGCAAGATTATATATCAAGCTGCGGCAAAGCACCTTACTCCTGTAACACTTGAGCTAGGCGGCAAAAGTCCCACCTTTGTACTCCCAGATTGTGATATTAACGTAACAGCCAAAAGAATAGTCTGGGCCAAATTTCTAAATGCTGGACAGACTTGTGTGGCTCCTGACTATATCTTAGTGGATGCATCCATTGAAACAAAATTCTTAGAAGCTTTAAAAGCTAATATACAAGAGTTTTATACTGACTCCGGGGACATATCCGATAACTATGTACAAATAATTAATACAGCAAACTTTGATCGATTACAAAAATTACTGGATCCTAATACGCTCTATTGTGGCGGTGAAATAGCTAGAGACAAACGTTTTATTAGTCCAACGATTTTACAAAATATTTCATTTGATGATGAAATAATGCAGGATGAAATTTTCGGACCTATTCTTCCCGTTATATCTTTCACAGATATAGATGACGCAATACAGAAAGTGAAAGCAAGACCCAAACCACTAGCGTGCTATGTCTATTCTAAGAATAGAAAAACAATAGCAAAAGTGCTCAAAGAGGTGTCCTTTGGCGGGGGTGCTGTAAATGAAAGTGTTATGCACTTATCGAATAGTAACCTTCCTTTTGGTGGTGTGGGATTAAGCGGAATGGGAAGCTACCACGGCAAGTTTGGTTTTGATACCTTTTCTCATTTTAAGAGTATCCTAGATAAACCATTTTGGTTCGAAGCCAACATTAAATATTCGCCGTACTCCGAGAATAAGTTGAAAATAATCAAATGGCTTTTCAAGTAAGTTATGCTTGATTAACATTGTATACAAACAGATATGGCCGATAATCTTGAAACACAAAAAATGGAGTACGACTATATTATAGTTGGCAGTGGTTTTGGTGGTTCGGTGAGTGCCCTTAGATTATCGAAAAAAGGATATTCCGTTTTGGTGATAGAAAAAGGGAAATGGTTCAAGGCTAAAGATTTTCCTAAGACCAATTGGAATTTCAGAAAATGGCTTTGGCTTCCCAGTTTACGTTTCTTCGGTATTATGAAATTAACCATCTTCAAGCACGTTGCAGTTCTATCTGGTACGGGTGTAGGTGGAGGCTCGCTAGTATATGCCAATACATTGCCTATTCCTAAATCCATGTTTTAGAGGTCGCTAGATAGATACATATAAAGTTGTATGTTGTAAGTCAATAAAGTGGTAATAATATGATCAATTTCGAAGGACAAAATGCCCAAGAGTTCTATGTTCGATTCAGTACAGAGGATTCTTGCAAGGAATACT
>JBDNFQ010000173.1:0-3588 GCA_041689715.1 Bacteroidia bacterium | reverse complement strand
CCCATAGTACTAGAAGGTGCCAATATGCAAAGCAGCATGAATGGTATGATGGACCTAAATATTATAGAGTCCTTTCACTTTGACCAACTTACTATGGGCTCTGAAAATATAACCAATACTGGAACCCAAAATATGGGTGATGCTATCTCACTAGCGGCCAATCATAAAGTGCCCTCAATGACTGTGTTGCTGGCTACCAGCACGCAACTAGACAAAGACTTAGGTTTAAAATACAGCAATAAAAAAGGCAAGTGGATGTATAATGCATCTGTTTTGGGTAGCTCCTCACCCAATAGGGTGAACCTTGAACATTATGGTATAGATAGTTTTCAGGCCAATACAGACTATAAAAAGTTCAGTGGATTGCAAAAAATAAGCTTCACTAATTCCCGACAGTTTAGCTGGTCCAATACAATCTATGTGCAAGCATCTGATAGAGCTATTCCTCCACAATTTTATACCATAGCAGGCAGCCGACAGCAAGATAGAAATTTGATGATGGTTAATGCTATAGGCAAGATGTATAAATCTTGGTATCTAGAGTTTATAAATCAAACGTGGCATGAGACCATAAACTTTGATGATGTGATAGCTGGCAAATCCTATCTGAGCAGAGTGCTCAATGTGAATAGCACTTTGATAGCTAAGAAAGATTTTAAAAAGGACGTAAAGCTAAGATTAGTGCTAGGTAATGAGAATGCCTACTATACATCTGATGCCGTACAAAAAGACGCACGTTGGAACAGATTACGGGGTTCATACACCCTGGGTAAGGTACATAAGAAAAATAGCTTTGGCTTAGTGCAGCAAGTATTAGTGTATGATTCGGCTGCTAAAATGACAGGAGAGCTTTATTATAAACGTATTCTTCCAAAAAGAATTTTGTTCTCGAGTTCTATTCAAAAGCTCTTTCGCTTGCCTACTCTCAATGAGCTATACTGGTATCAACCAGGATTCTCGAGAGGAAATCTTTCTCTAAAACCAGAAGAAGGATATAAGGCAGAGATGTCTTTAAAGGTAGAAAGAACTGATTTTAATCTCACTGTAACACCCTATGCTGGTCTGTACCAAAACTGGATTCAATGGGGCGGAGCTTCTGAATTTACTCCTCAGAATATACAGTCAGTCTTAGTTCGTGGGGCTATATTGAATACGATGTACCATAGTGTTATTGCTAAGAAAGATCTTATTGTAAGACTGAACGTTAATTGGACTAGGGCAACGTACCTATTGGATGATAAAAAGGATTCGCGAGACGGAAAACAAATCATTTTCACCCCAGAGCTTACAGGGAATCTGTTTGTAGGATGGTCTTCTGATAGATTTGGAGTGCATGTGAATCAATACTTTGCAAGTACTAATTATACAAACAGTGACAATCTAAACAGCATAGCTCCATATACGCTTACCGATATTGGAGCATTCTACATTTATCGTAAAATTAGAATTGGGTCAGTACTTTCAAATGCGTTAAACCAAGCTTACTTTACCCAACCACGCACCCCATTACCAGGAAGAATAATTAAAATAAATATCAACTATACATTAAAATTTAAAAAATGAAAAGACAATCACTATTCGCATTAGCGGCAGCATTTTGCCTCGGAGTATTCGCACAAATAGACCATCAGCGAGTTTACTCTACATTCGATAATCTATCACTAGCAAAAGCAGACACTTTCAACAATGGAGCAGATGCAAGTAATGGATTTACGCATTATGGGAGATACTGGAATAACGATTACAATGCAGCTTGGAGCAGCTGGAGTGGATGGGCTCTTAGTAATATGACAGATACTATAACCGCAGGTTATGATAATCAATACAGTGCTATCGCAGGATCTGGAGTGAGTGGTACAAGCAATTACATGGTGAGTACTAGTAATGGGGCATTTATCAAATTAGATGAAGCAATAGCAATTTCTGGTGCTTATTTTACCAATGCTACGTATACCGCTCGTGATATGGAGCAAGGTAGTGGGTTTAGTAAAAAATTTGGCGGCGTTACAGGTGACGATCCAGATTTCTTAAGAGTAATTATTAGCTCATATCTAGCAAATGAATTTGTAGATAGTACAATCTTCTACTTAGCAGATTATCGCTCTGAAGATAATAGCAAAGACTATATTTTGAAAGATTGGACGTTTGTAGATTTCAATAATGACCTGGAAAATGATTTTAGCATAGACAGTATCTCTTTCAGATATGAAGGCAGTGATGTAGGAGAATTTGGACTGAATACTCCGGCTTACCTTTGTATGGACGATTTTAATGCTGTTAGTGCTGTTGAGAATGGAGGTCCTTTTATTTCAATTGGGGTAGATACTTTTTATAACGGTTCAGATAATTCAGGAGGCATCAATGACGGATACTTATTCTTTAATAGTAACTATAATTCAGATTGGAATAGCTGGAGTGGATGGGCTCTAAGCAGCAAGCTAGATAATACTACGGCCGGTTTTGGAAATCAGTATAGTTGTATCAATACAGAAAAACCTACCTTCTTTTTAGCAGGAGGCCAACAAACTGAGATACGATCACCGTATTTAGAGGGAAGAAAGGATATGTTATTCAAGACCCTTAGACCTGCACCTTGGCCTATGTCTATATCTGTGACTAATAGTGCATATGCTGCACTAGATATGGAGAATGGCAGTGGATTTAGCAAGAAGTTTGGTGGAGACTCCGGAGATGATGCTGATTTCTTTAGATTACTAATAAATTACGTAGATGCTGCAGGTAGTGTACTTAGAACAGATACTACGTATCTAGCAGACTTTAGGTTTGCTAATAATAGTCAAGATTTTATACTAAAGGATTGGAAAGAAATCAAATCTTACGGTGATAATGAGAATCAATTGTACCATAAGATTAAGTTTAGTTTAGAGTCTTCTGATATTGGTAATTTTGGGATGAATACTCCTGCATATTTCTGTTTGACTTATAATTTTGATATAGCAAGTGTAGAGCAGTTTAAGAGTGAAGTCGAAGTTAATGCATTCCCTAATCCAGCAGAAGGTGAAATACACTTTGCTGCAGAAGAAGCTATTAATAAGATACAAATAATAGGTATGGACGGAAGAGTGCTAATAGATTATACTCCTGAGCATAGTACTAAAAATTTAAGTGTAGACCTAAGTCTTGTGACTTCAGGTGTTTACTTTGCAGTAGTTTATACTGATAAAGGGATAGCTACTAAGAAATTTATCAAAAAATGAGACACCTCTCACTAATACTACTATTTGCTGCATTTGGCACGCAAGCCCAATTTGATGGTGCTGGTGGTGAGCCAGGCAGTAAATCTGTGCATAAGGATGATGCTAGCATAGTAGCTTGGGCTGGCACTGCTGAAGTGGAGCTAGGTCCTGTACAGATCAATGATACGACACAAGGTTATCCTACTATCGGCACTAGTAATAGTGCCCTAGGGCCTTTTGATGGTAACGTCTTAAGCCTCGGAGATGGGGGTTCTGTTACATTGTCTTTTGTGCAACCTATATATAATACATCAGGGTATGATTTTGCTATTTTTGAAAATGGATTTAGGGTAGGATTCTCCTATTATCTGGAACTAGCTCACGTAGAAGT
>JBDNFQ010000172.1:0-10191 GCA_041689715.1 Bacteroidia bacterium | reverse complement strand
CAATGAAAGATTTATTCTTAAAATCAACCAAAACGCTTGTGATCATGGCGGCAATGTTTGGTGTAATTACACTAAACTCTTGTAAAGATGATGAAGAAGTAACACCAGCTGGAGAGGAGCTAGTAGAAGATGGTTTCTACATACAAGGTCCTTCTTCTGCCTATGCAGGTTACGACATTAAAGCAACTTTAAGCTCTACTAGAAACGAAGTTCTTCAAGAAGACAGAGCTACATTACTAGAAATTTTTGTAGCCTTAAAAGCAGGTAATGGTTTCAACATCATGCAAGTAGCTGGTGCTGAGCGTACTTCTTGGGGACCAGGTGCTAATTGGGCTAGTGCAATGGGGGGCAACGAAGAGCCACAAGTAGACATCCAGAGAGGTGCTATTATGACTACTGAAACTAAATTCACTGTACCTGCAGATGGTCTATATCACGTAGTGATAGATACTGAGACTGGAACAGGTGCCATAGTACCTGTAGAATGGGGTTTCATAGGTCAATCTACTCCAAGTGGATGGTCTGGTGACACTAAATTTGATGCTCCTGCATTTGATATGACTACTATGACTTGGAGTCTTACGGGTGTAGAAATGGGTGGTGGCGAATGGAAGTTCCGCTACTCTGGTGGTTGGAAAGTAGAAATAGACACTACTGCAGTTCTAGTTGGCGGCAAAAAAGGTATTAAATTCAACACAAACTTTGGTAACGATGCTGCAGGTGCTGGTTTTACAGGTGCTCTAGTACCAGGTGGCGATAACTACACCGACGGTAGTGGTGTATATGATGTATCTATGACTTGGACTGCAGGTGTTGGACATACTGCTGTATTTACTAAAACTGGAGACTTGCCCGCTAGAGATTTCTCTACTGTAGAAGTAGGTATAGTAGGTGATGGTGTGCAAGACGGAAACTGGGATGGTGATCTTTTTGCTACTACTCCTGCAAAAGCTGGTGACGTATATACTTGGGCTTACAATGGTGTACAACTAGCTTCTGCTGGCGGATTCAAACTAAGAACTTCTGGTACTTGGAATGATATCAACGAAGGTTATAGTGACATAGTTACTGGTCCTGATGCTGGAGATATTCAAGATAATGGTGGAAACATGCAAGCAAAAGCAGACGGTACTTACGATATCGTATTTACTATAGATGCTGCTGCTGAAACGAAGTCTATTTCTTTCACTAAGAAATAAGATTAAGAATTTTATACTTAAATGCTGCTCACCGCAAGGTAAGCAGCATTTTTTTTTATACTCTTTTATACTTTAGAGCCTATAGCACATTTTGGTCTACTATAGTCTATAAACATTGTATACTTGTATCGTGAAAAAAATAATCGTACTCATATCATTAACAGTAGCTCTTATGGCTTGTAAGTCAAAAAAAGTTAAGAGTTCTATTCAATTTGAAATTACTACTACAGAAGATTACTGTGGTGGTGCCTACCCACCAGATGAGTTGGTAGAGGACCTACGCACCCCAAAAGCATATACAGGCAATGTATATCTGCATAATAGCGTAATACGAGAAGACGATGGCATTGTGATAGAAGTAGTGGATGGCAAATGCTCCAAAGAAGGTTTCGTAGAAGGCACCTATTTCCTGTACCTATCTCCTAAAATGCTAGAGATACCAAAAGAGTCTTTATCTCCTGCCAACCAAGAGCGGGCTGATTGTAATTTTAAAGAAAATCGGAAAGCACTAGCGACTATTGCATTACTTAAAAACAGTACGGTCATTAAACAAAACCTGCACAAGGTCTGCGACCCGTGCATGGAGCCTAGACCTTAGTTTACTTTCACTATCTTATGGTGAATTAGCTTAGCTCCTACTCTAGCATTTAAGAAATAAACACCTGCTGGCAGAGCCGAAATATTCAGAAATTGCTTATTCCATTGTACATCTTGCATTTTGCCTTGCATGTCTATAAGCCATAGTTCTTCTATCGGACTATTAGCGGCAATGTAGATTCTATCTGAGCTTGGATTAGGGTATACCGACATTTTACTTTGTAACTCATCTACACTAGAAAATCCAGTATTGGAATAACCTGGAGTAGACTCTGCAAATAGGACCCAGCTAGGACCCCCATCTTGTATTCTACCCAACGAGACATCTTTAGATTGCTCCATAAAACGGATAGAGTCTATAAGTGTACCTGCTGCATCAAAAAGTGCAATAATTTCCCCGCTTTTGGAGAGTTTAAAATTAGCGTGGTCTACTCCTACCTCATCACCTGCCCATATTAGTTTAAAACCTCCCGGCAACATAGTAGTAGCTGGCAATTTATACTTGAACGGGTTACTTAGATTATCCGTCAGATAATATCCTCCTATATTTATGGGACTATCTCCATTAAAAAAAATCTCTATCCAATCTTCGTATTCGCCTTCATTGTCCGTTTTAGTAGTGCTATTGTCAGCCATCAGCTCATTGATATATAGTTTTATATCATTAGTAGGCTTCACTAGCGAGAACGTATTACATACTGGATATAGAGTCGTTATAGTGCTCCCTTTTAGGGTAAAATAATACGCCACTTGTTTCAGAGTAGGATGCCAAGCTATCGTTTTGGAATACCAATGATTTATAGAATCCAAGAGGACTAAAGTATCTGCCCAAATAGCAGACTGATATTCCCAGTTATAATTTACTGTTACATACTCTAAGCTCTCCTCCTCTTCTACTCTCATGGTATATGTAATGGAATCGCCCACTGCATTGAGCACTGCAACGTGCCAAAGAGGTATTCCTCCTGTCTTTTCTAATGTTTGCAGCTGGCTTACAGCAGAATTATACCTGCGTGTTACAAAATCTTGGATCCCATACTTTACATGATCTTTGTTGAAATAACCAAACGAACTGTTAAAATCTGACCAAGTGTACCCGTAGTCTAGACTTCTTAAAGTATCTGCTTTTGCTGCGTCACTTATGAGCAACCTAATATCATTAAATCTATCATTGGCTAGAGTAGGATTAAAATATTCGCGTAATGCATTGTCCAAAAAATAGTTAAATCTATTGCGGTAGGTTTCTCTTGCCATTATTTTAGTAAATAAAGGTCTATTAGAATTGCTTTTACTCCAGTTATAGATATTCCTATCACTCCATTCTACTCCTAAAAAATCTACCCCTAATGTATTGTCTAAATCATACGGGATGTACTCAAACTGAGAAGAATGGGTGTTAAAATACAGATAAAAATTGTTTTTATTATAATTGGGGCCGTCCCAGTTTCCACTTAAAACATCCATCACTAGACATTTCAGGTAGCTGTTTACATTCAATATTTGCTCTATTTCACATTCGAAATCTGAAGAAGGAGTATTATTTAAGACCGTGATAAACTGAGCTAAATCCTCATACGCATTTGGCCCGTCAGAGTTTTTAATCTCATAATAATCAAGCTTATAGCTGTTACCTGTAGCACCTCGATATTGCAAATCTGCACCGTAGGTGCACTTATATAAATTGCCATTACCATTAAATCTACTTTTAGTAAACTCTTCGTCATAGTGCTCCACGTTTAGGTATAACCCAAAGTAATTGCCGTTTATATAGAGTCGTACGTGATTAGTACGAGAGGCTGGCACCTCTAGATAATCTAAAAAGTCGAAACAGTACTTAGCCCTACTCAAGCTGGGGTCATTGTGTTCCCCATTTATATTGAGTTTTTCTAATCCTTGATATTTTTGACCTGATACATATTCATTAAACGAAATTTTGAAGGACTTTTTTTGTGACATCCTAGATGTGTTTCCTCTTAGCCTAAAACCCACTTCTGCTATAGAATCTCGCACTACTCCATTATTAAATACAAAACTTGCATGGTAGTGATAGTCGCTCAATCGATTATCATAATCTAAAATCTCAGCAAGCGAATCCGCAGGCAGAGTAATATAAATACTAGGCACCACATTATCTCGAAACAACTCACCTTTTGGTGGTAAGGTGTGCTGAGCTTTCAATAAAATACAAAAGAAAATAAATAAGACAGTTGAAGCTATTTTTGGGATATTCATTACAATTCGGTTATTCTTCAACTAGACTCTCGTTCCATAACGGCTCTTTAATGAATAGTGTAAATACCGCAGCTAGTAAAAAAAACAGGCCACCCACAGCCACATAATTAATTGCATAACTATTAAAAATGTTTTTCACTATAGGCCCTCCTATTACACCACTTAATATTTGAGGAGCTACGATAAAGAAGTTAAAGATACCCATAAAAACTCCCATCTTAGCTGCCGGCAACTTGTCAGCGAGTAAGGCGTAAGGCATCGAAAGAATACTTCCCCACGCAAACCCAACCCCAATCATCGGTATAAGCAACATAGTGGGATCCGATATAAATCTCATAGAGATTAAACCAATCCCCCCGCATACAAGAGAGAAAATATGAACAAACTTTCGAGAAGTTAATTTGACAAACTTATTAATGAATATGGCATAAATCGCTGAGATTCCATTATAAACTCCAAAGAGAATTCCTACCCAATCACCAGCATCGTTAAATAACGCTGAACTAGTATCAGAAGGCAGTGCTCCATAATGATGAGTAGCTATTGCAGAAGTGGTATAGACCCACATTGTAAAGAGACCAAACCAAGAGAAAAATTGAACTAAGCCAAGTCTTTTCATTCTCAAAGGCATGTTTCCAAAATCAGAAAGGATATCTTTAAACCATACTTCAGATTTCACTTTATCCTCTGTTTCACCGAAGCTCTTCATCTTCGACGGGCTGTATTCTTTCGTTTTCAAAATAGTAACTAAAATAGTAAACAGTAGTAACGCCGCACCTATATAGAATGAATACTTTACATTTTCAGGAACATGTCCTACCTCAGCCACATTAGCAAAACTCCAATTTTTAGATAAAAAATTTGGCAGCCAAGTAATTTTATCTGTACTCCAAGTAGAAGTTAGAAATGCAGGAAGCCAAGATCCCACAACAGCTCCTATACCAATTAAAACCGTTTGTATTGCAAAGCCTTGAGTTGTCTGACTCTTCGGAAGCAAGTCGCCCACCAATGCTCTGAATGGCTCCATTGCTACATTAAAACTAGCATCCATAAATGCTAAAAATATACCTGCAAAAAGAAGAGTATATCCGCTTCCTACAACTATTGAATTCGCATTGGGAAGTAGTAACAAACCCAAAGCCGCAAGCAAAGCCCCAACAAAAAAGTAAGGCTTTCTTCTGCCCCACTTACCCCAAGTTTTATCACTATAGTGCCCAATAATAGGTTGAACAATAAGACCCGTAATAGGGGCAACCAACCAAAACCAGGAAAGCTGTTCGACCTCGGCACCAAAATTTGCCAAGATTCTACTAGCATTTCCATTCTGCAAGGCAAAACCTCCCTGTATCCCAAGAAAGCCCATTGAGAGATACCATAACTGTTTTGTTTCTAACTTCGGTTTCCTATTACTCATCTACTTAATAAAATTTAAAATTATTTTTACTTACGTTTTCGAATTCCTCTCTTATGAATTCATATAATCTAGCTGGTTTATGAGGCACTCCCTCTTGATACTCATCTGTCTCTTGCAAGAAACCTGTTTTGAGCATTCTCCTTCTGAAATTTCGACGGTCTATCTCACCACCCATTATCTCATTATACAGCGTATACAGTTGATGTAGGGAAAATCGCTCTGGTAATAGTTCGAAACCTACAGGCTCTCTATACAACCTATCTCTTAGCTTATGAATACCTGCTTCTAATATCTCATTGTGATCAAAACCTAACTCCCCAACAGACTTGTAATCTTCCCAAATTACGTGCTTAGCAAAGCCTGCCGGTTTTATTTTGTAGTTTTTTATATTAATAAGGGCAAAAAAACCTACCGTAATTACTCTTGCTTCTGGATTAAGTCGTATTGCCTCTAGCCACAGTTTATCTTTTTGTTTAGTAAGTCTATTGGGATTGCCAAAGGCACTGATCTGCTCTAGAAATATTTTTCGAATACCTGTAAGGTTTTGGAGCACTCTAGAAGCTGCCTCTGTAAGGTCCTCTTTATCGTTAATCAAATCTCCAGGTAGCACTAAAGTATCATCTGCAATATCTAAATTATCTCTTCCCTCACGTTCTACTAATAACACTTTTAAGTCTATGCCATCAAATCCAAAGACAACACAGTCTACAGAAACATTTGGGTTACTTTGACTTTCCATTCTCTCCTTCATTAAACCTACCTTCTAAAGCTATTATAGTGGTAAATTTAGCTATTTTTTTCAAAGTGTAATTTTTACACTAAGTTTGCTTGCATAAATAGTAAAACAAGATGATTTTAGTTGCCGATAGCGGCTCTACCAAATGTGATTGGATACTGATAGACAGTCAATCAAATCAACATAAAACAAATTCAATGGGTTTCAATCCATTTTTTCATGATACAGATTTAGTGTACTCAGAATTAATGCAAAACGACCTTTTTAGCGAGTATAGAAACCAAGTATCAGAGGTTTATTTCTATGGAGCAGGATGCTCTAGTGAAGCTCGTAATACGATTATTGCAAATGGCCTTAAACGAGTTTTTTCGTCTGCCAATACAGTGTTAGTAGATCACGACTTAAAAGGAGCTGCACTTGCCACTTCTCAAGGAGATAAAGGTATATCTTGTATACTAGGCACTGGCTCTAATAGTTGCTACTTTGATGGCACTAATGCAATAGAAAAAGTGCCTGCTCTAGGATATATACTTGGAGATGAAGGTAGTGGATCTTATTTTGGTAAGATAATGTTGTCCGAATGGTTATATCATCGTATGCCTAAAAAAATAGCCGAGGACTTCAGAAAAGAATATAACCTAACTAAGGAAGGTATTTTTGAAGCTGTGTATAATAAGCCGGATCCAAATGTGTATTTAGCAAGTTTTTCACATTTTATAAGCAAGCATATCGACCATCTATACTTTAAGGAAATGGTATACAACGGACTAGATAAATTTGTAAATATTCACGTACTCTGCTACGAAAACTATAAGGATGTTCCTGTACATTTTGTAGGTTCAATAGCCTATTATTTTAAAGAAGTGTTGCAAGAAGTCGCTATAAAGTATAGCTTTACCGTTGGGAAAATAGAGAAGCGGCCCGTTGAGCCCTTAGCTCAATACCATTTGAACCAAAAAAACTAAACTTATGAGTCTCAAAGCGTGCATATATGATCTAGACGGTGTGATAACCGATACTGCTAAATATCACTTCCAAAGCTGGAAATGGGTAGCAGACCAACTAGAATATAATCTTACCGAAAAGCAAAACCAAAAGCTCAAGGGTATAGGTCGAAAAGAATCATTAGACAAAATCTTAAAATGGAGCGGAGCTAGAATATCTGAGGCCGAAAAATCAAACCTCCTTCAAAAAAAGAATCAGATGTATCTAGAATATATTGATCTGATGACTCCTGAAGAAATTTTTGAAGGATTTAAGTCGTTCAACTCGCTTATAAAAAAAGAAGGAATAAAAGTAGCTATAGGCTCATCTAGTCGCAACGCTATCCGTATCATTGATAAATTAGACCTCGTCTTAGATTTTCATGCTATAGTAGATGGTGGTATGACAGAAAACTCTAAGCCCGAACCAGACATTTTCCTTTTAGCAGCAGAGAAACTAGGTATGGCTCCAGAAGACTGCTTAGTGATAGAAGATTCACAGGCAGGACTTACCGCTGCTAAAAAAGCAGGGATGAAAAGTATTCTATTTGGTGATGACAAGGGATTAAAAGGAGCACATTTACAGATAAATACGTGGCTAGAAGCAGATTTATCTAAATTTAACAAACTTTTTTAAGCATCCCCATAGATGAAAAACTATATTAAGCATCACCCTTGGCATATAGTTGAGGAGGGTTTTGACGCACAAGTTAATCGAGTTTCCGAGAGTATATTCAGCATTGGAAACGGCAAATTTGGGCAACGTGCCAATTTTGAAGAAAAATATAGTGGAGACTCATTACAGGGAAACTATGTAGCAGGCGTGTACTATCCAGATAAAACACGAGTAGGATGGTGGAAAAATGGGTATCCAGAGTACTTCGCTAAAGTGCTAAACGCACCCAACTGGATGCGTATTAATATTCGTATAAATGGAGAATCCATAAATCTAGCCAAGGCTGAGGTTCTAGATTTCAACCGAACGCTTGACATGAAAGGGGGCATCTTACATCGCTCTTATACCGTAAAACTTAGAAACGGCATTACTGTAAAAGCAAATATCCAACGGTTCTGTAGTCTATACCAAAGCAGACATGCTGCCTTTAAGTACTCACTAGTGTTAGACCAAGATGCAGAGGTAAAGATTTCCTCATATATCTATGGAAATGTGACCAATGAGGACTCCAATTACGAAGAGAAATTTTGGAATGGTATAAATACTAAAGCAGGAGGGAATAACTGTATGGTAATCACTGAAACAAAGAAAACACTGTTTCAAGTGGGAATACAAACCACCACTAATATTACACATATTTCTAAAAATATTGCGTTTAGCGATAGTGAAACCAATAAGAAAACAGCTAAAATATCAACCAAATTTGAAGCAAAAAAAGGAGAGAAGATAGGCATAGAAAAGAGAGCTGCCATAGTATCTAGTCTTGATATACAAAAGGAACAAATAGAAGCTACTATTAAAGAAGAAATAGAGAAAAATATACCCAAAAGCTTTGAAGATTTACTGTCAGAACATCAAGCTGCTTGGGCTGATAAGTGGGAAGAGAGTGACATTCTCATAGAAGGAGACGTATCTGCACAACAGGCAGTTCGTTTCAATATTTTCCAATTAAACTGCACCTACACTGGAGAAGACGAACGACTAAACATAGGACCTAAAGGATTTACAGGCGAGAAATACGGAGGCAGTACGTATTGGGATACAGAAGCATATTGCCTGCCTTTCTACCAAGCAACCGCAGGTCAAGAAGTAGCACGAAACCTGCTCATATACAGGCACAAGCACCTGCAAAAAGCAATAGAGAATGCTGAGAAATTAGGATTTTCAAATGGAGCTGCTCTTTACCCTATGGTGACTATGAACGGTGAAGAATCTCACAATGAGTGGGAGATAACCTTCGAAGAAATACATAGAAACGGTGCTATAGCCTATGCTATATTTGACTATATAAAGTATACGGATGACCAGAAATACTTAGCAGAATATGGCCTCGAGGTGCTTATAGGCATTGCAAGATTTTGGGCTCAGCGTGTCAACTGGAGTGAGCACCAGCAGAAATATGTAATGCTAGGTGTAACAGGGCCTAACGAATTTGAAAATAACGTAAATAACAACTGGTACACCAATAAGATAGCGGCTTGGTGCATGGACTACTGCCGAGAAGCAATAGAATATGTAAAAGAAACGCATTCAGCTGATTTCTCTCGTATTGCAGATATTTCAAAGTTGAATACCTCTGAGACTAAAAAGTGGAAAGAGATCTCAGAAAACATGTACTACCCTTACTCGGAAGAGCACGGAGTATTTTTACAACAAGATGGTTTCTTAGATAAGGAATTAATACCCGTAACAGATCTGCCAGCTAGCCAAAGACCAATAGTAGAGCACTGGAGCTGGGACAGGATACTCCGTAGCTGCTACATAAAGCAAGCAGACACACTACAAGGGTTCTACTTTTTCGAAGATGAATATACTGATGAGCAGCACAAGAAGCATTACGACTTCTATGAGCCACTTACCGTGCACGAATCGTCACTAAGTCCCTGTGTGCATAGTATATTAGCGGCTAAGCTAGGTGACGAAAAACGTGCGTATGAGTTCTATCTACGTACTGCTCGCCTAGACTTAGATGATTATAATAATGATACCCGAGATGGTCTGCACATTACGAGTATGGCAGGTACGTGGATGAGTATAGTCAAAGGTTTTGCTGGCATGAGAGTGAAGGATAATGAGCTAACCTTTAAGGCTTTCTTACCAGAAAAATGGGAAAGCTTCTCCTTCAAAATTCGATTTAGAGGTGTAGTAAAAAGAGTTACTGTTAATAAGCAGGGACTTGAGGTGGTGTAGGACTTCGGTACAATTTTGCTTGAGGCAAAATCGCTCAGTCTGACAAACTAGGTGAGATATAAATTTGCTTAAGGAAAAATCACTCAGTCTGACAAACTAGGTGAGATATAAATTTGCTTAAGGAAAAATCACTCAGTCTGACAAACTAGGTGAGATATAAATTT
>JBDNFQ010000171.1:0-6046 GCA_041689715.1 Bacteroidia bacterium | reverse complement strand
CATTTTTACAACTTTTTGAAGAGAAGTAAAGGTAGTAACATTTTCCGTAGCGGATTAGGGGCTAGCCCCTAATCCGCTATTTTTATTACACCCTATACCTCTTAATCTAGGGGTTGCATTTACGACTTGAATTTAAGATTTTCAATTCTAATGTTGGTTCAATTTTATTTGGAACGCCTAAGTTTATTTTAACAGCAGAAGATATTTTGACGTTATCTCCAAATGTCACATTACGTTCTATAGCAATTACTCCAGCTGATTTAATTATTGCATTGACAGGTATAACCGCACCGGAACGAATAATAAGCCTGTCATTAACCGTTAAGAACTGCTCATTAGCATAAGTGTACCAATCAGAAATATACGATCCCTTTTTTGAGTATAACCCGTTTTGTCCAAAAGGAGTATTAGAAATATTAAAATCGTCAAAATGAAAGTTGCTATATTCTGTCTTGCAAATTCCAGCGTAATTAGATTGTTCTGTCGACCCATCTACTTTTGCATCAAACGTTCCTGAAACGCTAGTGTTTTTTGTAGCTGAATGAAACTTTTGAGTCCAATCATAGGTCATTACCATTGTTACAGGTTCTGCATTTGAATTGTTCTTATTTTTTAATTTGATGTAAAGTTTTAAATAGGCTTTACCATAATTATCTGAACCAACAAGCATAAACTGAGATTCTGAAAAGCAAGTGATAGGTACGTATCCAGTACGTAACCTGATGAAAGAAGCATCCTCGTCAGGATAGTTTGCAGAAACATATTCTAGGTTAAGACTACTAGAATTAGTGATGGATTTAACTAGTTGTTTAGCTGATATATATTTGGAAGCCATGCCAGCAAAGTAAGGTATTGCAACACCCTCAGCAGTTTTATCCACTTTTGTATTTCCAATAAATAGTTCCTGTTGATTTGAGTATTCTAGAACAATGGCAGCGTCAATGCTTTGCACTTCTAATTCTGATGCAGGATTTAAAACATATTTAACATTGGATTTTGGCCTAAACTGTCTAAGCCTAATATTTGCAGCATCTTCAAAGTTATTGAAAATATAAGTGTTGTCCCAACAGATACCTATTTGTTCTTTAATACTAGACATACTAACCGAGGGGGTCAATTCTGCATATTCTAAATCTGGTAATTCTAATATACTAAGAACCCCTAAGACATTGTTATAAATAGGTGTCAGATGATCTCCAGTGGCACTTGGAATTGGCGAACCTGGCGTAAAGAAAGAAACTTCTTCAAGTGCCTGAACCTCCGTAAGGGTTCCCTTTAGACTCAAATTAATATCAAAAGTAACAGGGCCAGCTTTTTCTTCCCCTTTGTTCTCTTCACCACCATCTACCATAAAGTCAATTATACCTATAGCCATGCCCACATAGGGTAATGCTGATGCAATTCCTTTTGAAGATTCCAATATCTTACCTAGTTTAGTGTTTTTTGCTTGCCTAACTCCGAGTAATTTTTTCATTGAATCGGGAGCTGCAAAGACTTGCTTTATTGATGCGATTTTTGTTTGAACATCTACATCATCCCAATATGGATCGTCTTTTTTGAGCCATTCTCTAGCTAAAGCATAAGTCATAGCTGTATTACCACCATCTACTATGTTCTCTACCGTAGATTTTGTGTCAGCCCAAGATTTCTTACCCGTTTGAGCTGCAGATCCAGCATCTGTCAATGGTTTAAAAAAGGATGCCAACGAGCCATTGGTTGTTGAACTTGCCCCACTTCCAGAAGCCACACTTTCTTGCGTAGCTTTACCATCTATAGTAGCTTCGATATTTACAGTACCAACCTTCATTAGCTGCATTCTAAGCGTACTTATTTTAGATAAATTGTCTGGTGTATTTTCACACGTACATGGGTCGTAGCTTGTGGTTAGTTCACACACCGTCCATTGGTAGTCTAAAGCATCTTGATAATTGTTAACTTGATTCATTTGCTTGTACTCTAGCACAGGCTTAAATTCTAATACCGTTTTTTGGATTGGTTCTGCTGCATTAAATAATGCTCTGGTTGTTTCGTTTGTATTCTTTTTTTGTGTTCCAGGATCTTTAGTGTCAAATCCTAAGCGAATGAATGCAGCCTGCTGATTATGTACTCCCATGAGAGCTACATATATTTTTAGACGGCCTGTGTATTTATTGTACAACATAAAGTAAGGGTTGGGACGACCTGTGCCTCCACTTGTACTACCTACTGTATTGGGTGTACCAAAATCCTTCATCAAAAGCTCCCATCCATCTTCGGGATGTATATCTTGGTGCTCTTTACCTGCACCTTTAAATTGATATTCTATTACATTATGAAAACCTGGGCAAGATCCAGAACCAGGTGGTCTTGTACAAAAATAAGGTAACTCTATGAAAGCACTTGCAGAACTCTGGTTTGCTTGCAGATAGATAGGGTGTATGCTACCCGATTGGGTCCAATCCCAATTATTGCTACTCGTGCTTGGATAATCTCGCCAATCTGTCGATGTCGTATTTATTGTGTTGGAACATTGTGCAGATGCACTGTTCCCATACCCTATTAGACATAGGGTGATTGTAAGTGTTTTTATTAATATTTTCATTTCATTCTATTTTTATTCCGTTAAATATGTCTTTTTTGATGGTGTTTTGTTCTATTTCATCCCATAGGGGATAATATTCAAAAGTGATATTGACTTCTTGTAAATCTCTACTCAACTGAATAAAGCCCTTTACTCGTAGTAAAGAATCCTGATCCAGACCCTGAGTATAAGAACTTATTTTATACGCGTTAAACTCCAAATCGGCAGCTAATGGTCGTTTAGTCCAACCTACTCCAAAGTAACCACAGTTGTCATCGTCTAGTGTAGGGCTAAAGTAGCCCTTAGGTATATTACGTGCATTCAAGCCAATGTATGAATTGTCTGGATTTACCTTAGTGCACCTATATACAGAGTCTTTGAGAACCACTTCAACTTTGCTATTAGGATCACTATCAAAATAGCCTAAGTACCGACCCTGAATAGGCATAGGCTTATCAACCACGTACTGTCGTTTATCTTCATCATAATAAAACTCACTAGGCCATGTGTACATTGTTCTTCTAAAAGTATCACGCCCATCATCATGTGGGAAACAAGCTTTATTTGGAGATTTATTTATGACTACTAAAGTGACGGGTATATATTCGTCATTTGGGAAATCATTTCTAATAAAGCTCTTTTGATGAATGATTTCAGAACCTATGGTCCAAATAAAACTATCTGCATCTTGTGATGCAGTAAATCGAACCGCAGAGATATTTCCAACGCCCGATACTGTGTCGCCTTCTATCCAGTAATCACGAAGACTTTCTTCTATAATAAAGTGGGCAGATGTTGGTTTTTTGCCATAACATGGGTCATAATTATCGCAATCAGGATTAGTAGGATCTTCACAGCAGTCTTTGCAAGATTGCAGAGTTATCAGACCAAAAAATCCCAGCAGTAGTATAAAGATTTTTAATTCTTTCATACTCATCGTTTTATTAGTTCACTAATCAAAGCTTCTAGCTCTTCCAGTTTTTTCTGTTGGGCAGCTATTCTCTTTTCTTGGTCTATCGTGTACAAAGTTAGCTCTTCTATCTTCTGTTGCTGTATGGCTTGCATATTGGTTATATCTATACCATTCTCTAGTACTTCTGCTTCACTTGGCACATTGGGCAAGTGCTTATTAGTAGCTATAAAAGCTTCTACTTCTGCTAGGCTCGGTAGTTTATAATCGTCAGCAAATACAAAGTCACTCCACCATTTTGCATCTACGTTTACTTTGGTAGCACGCAGTGTGCCGTGAAATTCTGTATTTCCCAAAGCATCCATACGCATACCACCAATAGCAGCATTCCTATCAGCAGCCCAAGGAGCTAAGACAAATGCACTTGCATCATTAGCACCCTCTGGTCCATTACCATCCGTAAAAAACATTCCTTGGTCGTCTTTATGTACAATTTGATTGTATCCGTTTTCACCGAGTACTGGCACAAAGTGAACTTGCTGCGTGTAGTAGTCCAATAGACCTGTTGTAGAATTGAAGGTAGAAGTACCAATAGACCTACTGCCAAAAATAGCCGCAGGACTATTAATCTTATTACTTCCTCTTACGTCTAGAGCTGCTCTTGGTTGAACGATGTTAATACCACAACTACCATCAGGCATTACGATAAATTTTGTGTCAAATTTGTCTGGACCTGAACCTTGCCAAAATCCATTGGGCGATTGCTGCCTAACCCAAAACATAGGTGCAGAATTTGCGTTGTAAAGTGGATTGCTAACGTTGGTGTTATTACCAGTTCTGAAACTAAAAGGCACTTTAAATACTGTAGGTACAGGGGGAGTTGTGTTTTCAGGGTCAAATATTTGTATGCCACTTCCTATATTGTCCGTATCAAATACGTCCGCTTGCAAAACATTACCATGACATTTGTTAAGAGTGACTATAAGTCCATTTTCAGATCTACTTGGAGCGGGGCAGTAGTTAATCTCTTGCCAAGCACGAGGTTGGTCAATACCTAAGCCAAGCCAACCAAGTTTTGTAAGATTCATCCGGAATTGGTCGTCAGTAAAAAATTTGACATCCTCCGCATCCGTAGAGCCAAGTTTTAATGGAGAGATGCCACTTAGGGCATTTCCAGAAAGACTCCAATTTTGAGCATTTGCTGTTAAGCTCATTCCTAGAATGAGCATGATTTCGCTGATTTTTTTGATGTTTTTTTTCATAATATTTATTTTTTTACGCTATTTAAGCCAAACCGTTTTTGCTACCCGCGTGGATAGCTCCCTTGCAAGAGAGAGAAGCGGAGATTTAGAGTGTGTGCAACACTCTCTAAATCTGGTTATTTCCTTCTTTCTTACTTGCATATTACGGTTTGTGTATGCGTAAGTGCCGCCCTTGTAGCGTGTACAAGGGCGGCATTACGTATACATAGTGTTGGTGATTAGCCTTTCTTAATCTAGGGCTATATCAAATCTCCCATCGGTGATCCGTACTGTATCACCTTCCATACTTACTCCCGTAAACTGAAATGTGCCAGCTACATGTCCCTTCTCTTTGAAACTAGAAACCTTTACCCACTGGGGCTCAGATTCTATAACTCTGTAAGGTCTTCCACCGAAATTAGAGAAATCTAAATATTTCGTTTCAGGATAAGAAGTGCTATCGTAAAGTATATAAGACTCACTTTTCAAGAGAGTTAGTGGTCTATTGGTTTGTAAAACTAGTTTTAAGCTATTATTTTGTCTGTCAACATCTTTTCCATATATTTCAAACTGAAATGAGTCAATATAGTATGCATGCATATTCCACTGGTCACCACCCATATATGGTATTGGTTGCCTATCCGCCACAAACGGCTCCCCATTAATTAGACACCCCAAAGTGTTAGCACCTTCTGTGGTCAATGGAGGCAGTGCCCATTTGTCGGGTTCTACCACAGGTTCGTCCTTGCAGCTATAGGCTGCAAGAAGAACTAATGTATATAAAAATATATTTTTCATTATTTTTTAGTGTTTGATAAGTTTGTGAATGTGTTTATTGCCATCAGCAGTGTACACCGTTAGGAAATAGATACCATGTCGAAGCCCTTCACTATTCAACTCTAGAAAAGATGCACCTAATTGGTCAGCCGCATAGACCTCTTTACCAAACATGTCTACCAATTGATACTGATATATTTCATAATTATACTCTTGGTTTAGTGTAATAGTCCAGACATTAGAAGTAGGGTTTGGGTATATCTTTAATGCATTTGTATATTCTATATCAGGAGACCTTTTAAATTGACCGCAACCTGCAAATAATGGAACTATGGAAACATTCTTGCTTGCGGTCATAGATTCGTTACATCTATTTTCGGCATCCAGATATAGAATATAATTACCTATCCGTGTCCCACCGAATGTTGCATTCCTGCCAGTATATGGACTGGTGCCATTATAGTCATCACTGGGGAAATCCACATTACTATATGGCGAGGAAGTATAGTATGTGCCAGCTGCATCACCAAAATACCATTGGTGATTTCTTGAGTCACT
>JBDNFQ010000170.1:0-4126 GCA_041689715.1 Bacteroidia bacterium | reverse complement strand
TGGTTTGGGTGGTATCCGTATTTTGAGCGTGTCAACATAAAATTCGCCGTAACCTTTGGCTCTAGGACTATAACCATAGCACTTGTATGGGTAATCTCCATTAATAGTATAGGTCAAACTTGGTTCAAAACCTATTACGGTATCTATACTGCCATCTTCTAACGTGAAATACCACATAAAACTATTCATTCCTCCGTTTAGGTCTGATTTGTTCTGCATCTGTACATGGGCTTGGCAGTCGTATTCTATACTAGGCTTAGGTTTCAGATAATCGTACAGATGGTTTGGAAAACTTTCCCCATTTATATATCGAAACGATAATTCTGTACTCTTTATAGAAGCACTAGGAGCAGTATTAGGATTTAATACTGTAGTGCGATAATACCCCGTGTTTAAAGATCCAAGTGGCCCATTATGCAGCATATACAAGTCCCCATTGGGGTCTATATTTAATCCATTATACTTAACACCTTGGTATCGCTCACCCACCCATTTTTTTATTTCCCTTACATTTTGCACCAAGGGCTGCTCGCTTGTATTATAGAGATGCAAGGATGCATTATCCGAGTTAATCCGATTTCTGTGTGTAATATAAATCACCGAATCATTAGTAGATACATTGAAGGTGAAGTCTGTGATATATGTGGTAAGACTCTCTGTAGTTTCAAATGTTTTAAAAAAAACAGGCTGATCGTATTGCATAGCTCCAGTAGCTTTATCAAACCGAAACTTGTGCAATTCTAACTGTTGGAAAATTCTACGACTTACTCCGTTAAAACCTGTATATGAGTGCATACCAGATAAATAGTAGTCTCCTAAATGAGAAAATTTTTGAGCATGGAGCTGACCGCTACGAAACGCATCTGGAGGTAAGTTTAAGAGACTATCTGGATAGTTGCTATACGAATCATACAAAAGACTATCTTGCAAGCTTATACCGCCCTCATCTACATAAAAAGAATAAAATGCTCGCTCATTGCGAGTTACATACCAATAGCTACCGTCTGCATTGCGACAATGTGTACCTCCATAAAAATCATAGCTACTACCCATAAGAGAAACATTTTTTTGTACTACGCTGCCCAAGCCTTTGTTAGCACGTACATCTATAAGTGCATAATACAATACCGATGTGGAGTCATTCACAAAGCCTTCAGTATTAAAACTATCTTGATACGTACAATAGATAAGATAATAAGTAGAATCCGTAACGGGAATTATAACAGATACATTCTCATTGGCTTTTTGTGCTAGTAAACTATCGCCATTTTCCATAATCATTCTACGATTGTTATATATGGCAAATCCATCGGTATAAAATAGCATATCGCCTACGGAATTACAAATGGAGGCTATATTAGTCCCTCCCAATAGCGTATAAATTAGATTCCAGTTGGCGTCCTCTGTATAAGCTAGTTTGCCTTGAGCATCAAATTGAGCATAGTCAATATTAGACCCTACCAAATAATTATAGGTTTGCCCACTGCAAGGTGCAGCGAACAAACCTATAAAAAAAAGTATAAATAGCTTTCGGAGCATATTAATGCAGGATTAATTTAGCATAGAGTTGACAATTAGCTGACCTAACGAGGATATAATAAATACCCTTGTTGGCAGCGGATAGGTCTAGCACCTCTGTATGCAACACCTTAGTTTGCTGTACATATAGTACTTCTCTCCCTAGGTGATCTATTACAGCTATGTCGATATCCTGCTCTCCTTGCAGCTCTTGAGGTATTTCTACAGTGACCAATCCTGTACTCGGATTAGGATACAGCGTAAGAGCTGCTTGTGTAATATTGCTCACAGTCGCTAATTCTGAGCAAGTGAGGTCACAATTTCTAAAGTTATTAGTCTCTGTCTTTGGAAATACGTTCAGATTAGTGGAAGCAACACCTAAGCTATGAGGGGTTTGTTGTGCATTATTAGTAAAATGGTAGTCAAAAGTTGTATTTCCTGTATTATCTACCCTATACCGCTGAGCTTTCCAATTAGAAAATATGTTACCTGCGGGTAGATCTATATCACCCATTGGGAAATTTAAGGTTGCACCAACATCAAAATAAATATCGGTTCCTTGATTAGAAAACGTATTGCACAATACCTCTACATCGTCATTATTATTAAATGCTTGTACACCATATACCATATGGCTGGTCACTATGTTTGGATTACTATTTGAGAACGTATTCTTTTGAATCTTGCCAGACCCACTTGAACTTACTACTTCAATATTCGTAAACTTAGTTGCATCATAGTTGATTTCATTATCATAAACGGTAAAATCAGATGAAAAATTTAAGGATATAGCCCTTATGCTATAGAAACTGCTATAACCACAATTAGCATCTTCAGCATTTGTAGAATACAATAAGTTTAAATTCCCTTTATTAACATTTATTATATTTTCACTTAAAACCGAACCAGAGGAATACAAGGCATAAATTGCTTGAAGAACATCAGTGAAAGTAGAAAAACGAATATCTACCTTGGGCTTTGCAGAAAGTGTCCCTTCTATTTTCACACCTGTAGATAGGTTTTTAAAAGTGTTGCCATTTCCCTTGGTGCCTCCATAGCAGTTTTTTACACATCCGTCATCCCCATCAAAACAAAAGCTATTTCCAGCTGAACTTGCCGAGAAATCTGCTCTGTCAGAATAAACACCAATTCCTCTGTCATCTTCACAATACTTTTGTGGATCTTTGTTATCAAAAATACATCCACCGATTCTGACTCCACTTACATCTATTAAATGAATGCCTTTTTTGTTTGAAGCAGTAAAGATGTCTTGGGTCCATTCAAAGGTTGTACCCATAAAATGGCAAGCATTTTTTGATGGCTCTAAACTCGAATGGTACGGATTAATTTTAGCCCCAACCTCACAATCTCTAATTGTGCCACCTTCAACTCTGACTATCGCTCCACTTGTGCTATTGACACCTACAAGGGCGTTCACTATTTCTGAATTAATTATTGTCACTAGTGTTTGACTTGAGTTTAACATCCCAGACCAGTCACTTGGATCTCCTGCTTTTTTGGGCACCTTTGGAAAAGAACTAAATTGCTCATTACCAGATCCATTGGCGATTATACCATTCCAAGTATTTGTGCCTAAACCAGCAGCTTGTATGGTCGAACCATCTACAATTAATTTTGCCCCTGTATTTAGTAAAATTGACGCCCCATTGTTCATATCTAACAAAGCCCCATTAATAGTTAGTGTAACTCCGCTAGCAACAGTTACTCCTGCTTCGTAGCCTACTGGTGGTGTAGTCCAAGTAGCAGTAGTAGAGACAGTAATTTGCCCCCAACTTACTCCACTCATACAGACCCAAAACACCATAGCGGCTAATTTAAGGCTTTTTGTTAACTTCCTCCTCTTTTCGGTCGACTGGCGTCGACTGCTTTGCTGAGGAGCGGTTAGCATGTTAGTTTCATTTGTGCTGTGCATAGATGTATGCACTGTGTTTCCGCTACTGCGGATTAAAAGTTTTTTGTTTTGCATTGTTTTGATTTTTTTTAAAATGTTTTCGTTTTTTAAAAAATCGTAAAAATCATTCGCCTCGGTCAATTGGCCATTATGCGTTAAATGCTTTTGGTGGCATTTCTAGGTGGTTATTTTGACATTTCTTTCATTTAGAAGTTCTCCATATAGTCGACATTAAGGGAGTTACTATCTAGTTTTTACAATTTCATATTGTCCAAATATAACAAAATAAAAACGAGACTACAAAACACTTTTTTACTTAGTGTCCTTTTTACACTTTGTTAATTGATTGAAAATCAAATAACTACGATGAAATAATTTCTTAGAACTAACTATCCTCGAAATAGAGCTATTGAGAAATTTTTACTCATTATATTTTAACCTAACGGCCAAAAATCGAAATTAATTCAGGATACCTCGCCTAGTATTAACCCTTACCATACTGACCTCTCCTTAACTAGCTGTAAAAAAGAATTCCCCAAGGCAGGGCCTCAGGGAATTCTTTTAATTAAAATCTATTTACTTGTCAGAAGTTGACAAAACAAGAAGTATCTGCTACCCTGTAAACTGTACCATATACATCCCGTCAGCTTTCTGGCGAATACCGTCAAAGGCTATCTCCTCTCCCATCTTCAGATC
>JBDNFQ010000169.1:0-1688 GCA_041689715.1 Bacteroidia bacterium | reverse complement strand
ATGGATAGTATTAATCCAATAACGAATAGCAATGTAATGTCCTCTTTGGCAAAGAAATAAGCGAATAATACAGGTATAACCACACTCATCTTACCACTAACCGCTGTCACGCTTATTCCTAGCTTCTCTGTGGTGAGAGCCATGGAGAAGAAAATAGCTATAAACAGAAAACCAAGCAGAATACAATACATAAACCACTGCTCATAAACATAACTCAATATATCTTGATGAGTAGATAGACTAAATCCTATACTGAAGCACACCACATAATTCACTATAATAGCCTGAAATTTGTTCACTTTAAAATCCTTAAACCATCTGAATATCAGATTTATAAAGGTGCTAAATACAATGCTCAGAAGTAGGAAAATGGTTCCCATTATTTATTGGGTTTAAAATATTTTATCAGGTCTGAATACTGCTGCACCTCTTTATATGAAGAGATACCAACCCAAGGAGCTTTTATGCCATCTTCCCATTTATTACTTGACTTAATTATGATAGCTTCATCCCACAGTTTCTCATCCAAAAAACCTTGCAATAGGGTAGGACCTCCCTCTACCAAAACACTATGAATGCCTTTACTATACAGATTTGCTAACATAGCTTTGATGCCGCCGTTTGCTATATTTACTAATGAGGTTTTATCGGACTCCTTATCTGTCAATGTATTGTAAACTAATATTTTACCGCTTTCGAACAGCAATGCGTCTCTACTAACACTGAGCTTTGGTGAGTAAACTACTTTCGTAGGATTACTACCCTCTGTATGACGTATGTCTAGCAAAGGATTATCGGTATTTATTGTATTAGCTCCCACCAATATAGCTTGGTGTGTTGCTCTTAGATGATGCACAAATGCATCGTTTTCTGGTGCACTTATTTTTACTTGCCCTTTCTGACATGCCATATAACCATCCTTGGTTTCTGCCCATTTTAGCGTGACATAAGGTAACTGCAGTGTATGAGCTTTTATAAAACGCTGGTTTAGTGACTTACATTCTTCCTCTAATATGCCCACGCTCAAGTCTATACCCGCTTCTAAAAGCTTCTTGATACCTTTCCCAGCTACTTTATCGTAAGGATCTAGCATTCCTATGACCACACGCTTTGGTTTTTTGGTAATTATAAGATCTGCACATGGTGGAGTTTTGCCATAGTGGGAGCACGGCTCTAAATTCACGTATACTGTGCATTTAGATACATCAATGGACTCCTGTAATGCCGCAAAAGCATTGACTTCTGCATGTGCTTCGCCATATTGCTGATGGTAGCCTTCCGCTACTATTTCATCATCAGAAACTATAACGCATCCTACCATTGGGTTAGGTGCAGTATAGAGCTCCCCTTTTCGGGCCAGCTCTATACATTTCATCATGAATTTTTCATCTTGCAAGGTGCGAATCTAAGGTTAAAATGATTTATACTTTAAAAGTAAATTTGCCCTATGCAACTTGGACTTATCAAAGCACTTTACATGGACCAACTTACCAAGCTATATAACTATAGTGAGGCAGAAAATCTATTTTATATCACACTACAATGGTTAGAAAAAAAATCAAAAACCGCAGTTTTGCTGGGACAAGAGACTTTACTCATCGACACATATCAAGCGGTGTTAGAGGAGTTACTTTCCGGCAAACCTATTCAGTACATTACACATGAAGCTCCTTTTTACGGCCTAGACT
>JBDNFQ010000168.1:0-26185 GCA_041689715.1 Bacteroidia bacterium | reverse complement strand
GCTATACAGATTACCAAAGGTGCAGGTAGCGTAGTAAATGGATACGAGAGTATCGCTGGACAAATTAATATTGAGTTAAAAAAACCATTTGGCAAAGAGAAGTTTCTCCTCGATCAGTTTGTAGGAGGTGGCGGAAGAGTAGAGACCGACTTAATGTATGTAAAAGACATAAACAAGTATGTAGCCACTTCACTACTAGCCAGATACGGGTATCGTGGAGTGCAAAACGACAGGAACAAAGACGGATTTTTAGACATGCCGCTGAGCAAAGATTTTAAAGTAATGAATCGCTGGCAATTTTATACGGAAAACGGTTTTAAAGGGACAGCAAACGTAAGTTTTCATAAAAACGAACAAGATGCTGGTCAGATAGAGTACTACGAAAATCCAGCTGCAGGATATGGCATAGAGATAGACTCCAAGGTAATCGATGCCTTTGCTAAGGTAGGTAAGAGCATAAAAGGTAAAGAGTTTAGTAGCTTTGGATCTCAGTATAACTTCAATCACAGTGAGATGACCAGCGTATACGGATCATCTACGAATAGCAAAACCTACGCAGCTCGTTCTGATCAAGCGTATGTAAATCTGCTCTACGAGAGTATTATTGGTAACTCTTTTCATCAGTTTCAGACGGGGCTTTCTTTTCTGTATGACAATGTAAAAGAAAACTATGATACCTTCAGTTTTGACCGTGAGGAAGCAGTGCCTGGAGCATTTTTTGAATACACTTATAAGCCAAAGGAAACTTTCAGTTTAGTAGGCGGAATCCGTACAGATTACAACTCTATCTACGGACTATCTATTACTCCAAGATTTCACAGTAAGTACCGATTTAATAAAGACAAAACTGCCATCCGAACATCGGCAGGGATGGGACGAAGAACAAGTAATCCCTTAGCACAAAATCAATTCTTATTTGCCAGCGGGAGAGAATTTAACTTTATCTTCACTGATCCTAATTTAGCGTATGGACTGGAGCAGGAAATAGCCATCAATTCAGGGATAAGTTTTGAGCATGAGTTTAGATTAGGATACATGCCTGCTACCATCGGAGCAGATTATTTCAACACCACCTTTATGCAAGAAGTGGTGATAGACAGAGAAACTGAAGGTGAAGTGTATTTTTACAATATGAAAAATGGAACACGTGCCAATAGTCTACAAGCACAGCTAGACCTAACTCCTGCTCGAAGAACGGAAGTTAGAATAGCTTATAGAATGTTTGATGTACAGACAAAATACTACACTAGCCCCCCTTTATCTATGGCAATGGAGAATACAGAGGTGATGGCTAAACCCTTTATATCGAAGCATAGAGCATTTATTAACGTAACCCAACGCACTAGAAACGACTGGCAATTTAGCAGTACAGCAACTTGGTATGGACCACAGCGAATAGCGGGAAAGACTGATACAGTTTTATCCGTCGGTTCAATGCCTATCACAAGCCCAAGATACTCCCCTCAGTTTTTTCTAATAAACGCCCAAGTAAGTAAGACTTTCAAAAAGCAATTTGAAGTATACGTGGGAGCAGAAAACATACTCAACTACACACAAGAAAACCCGATACAGGAAGCAGCAAACCCGTTCAGTCAAAACTTTGATGCTGGACTAGTGTATGGACCTATCTTTGGTAGAATGATGTACGGTGGATTCCGATGGAGACTAAAAGGAGAATCAGAGTAGATTAATAATACAATGAATGATAGAAGAATTGAATAACAGAATAATAACTTCGAAAATTCACTCATTCAATAAATCAACAATTTAATAATTAAAAAAATGGAAAGCAAACAATATACAATATCAGGTATTTCCTGTATGAGCTGCGTGAGCAAGATAGAGAAATCACTCTATGGAAACTCCGCTATCAAAAAAATATCCATAGATAAAGAGACGGGCAATACTACTCTAGAAGGCGAGAGTCTGCCGCACGACGATATCATTAGCAGCCTAGTATCAGCCGCGGGAGAATATAGCCTAAGTGCAACATCTGCTAGCCAAAGTGCGTCTAAGGAGAGTAACCGAAGTTACAAACCATTACTCCTTATCGTTTTGTATTTGATAGGAACAACATTGCTCCTAGAGTTTAGTAGTGGAATGTTTCTTATGAAAACGTGGATGGCCAACTTTATGGCTGGCTTTTTCCTCGTGTTTTCGTTCTTTAAAATGTTAGACATAGCAGCATTTGCTAAAGCGTATCAAAGCTACGATATCATAGCTGCTAAGGCAAAATGGTATGGATATGTGTTTCCGTTTATAGAATTAGGATTAGGTATAGCCTACCTCCTATATTCTGACAATGAGCTAACACATCTCATCACAGCTATAGTTATGTTTGTAAGTCTTATAGGAGTAATAAAATCAGTAGTACAAAAATCTGAGATACAATGTGCCTGTCTCGGAACTGTTTTTAACCTTCCTATGAGTTATGTCACCATCATAGAAGATGGCATTATGTTAGTAATGGCACTTTTATTATACTTTAATTAAAAAATGAAATGAAAAACACTTTTTATATTATTCTTGGCCTTTTGGCCATTGGCTTCACCTCTTGCACAGAGGATGATGTGATAAACCCGGCATTAGAGGCGAACTCTGCTTCTATAGATTTCACAGTAAACCACACAGTAGGTACTCAAAATTTTACTGCTGGCACAGCATATTCAGTTGGAGCCAATGGGAATGCCACTTTCAGCAGGTTCGCATACTTACTTGGGAGTTTTTATCTGATAGCAGAAGATGGCAGTACAGTAACTATAGACAGCCAGTATGCTCACATAGAAGCACATAGCGGTAAGACTACATTTTCTCTAGTAGATATACCGTATGGCACGTATAAATCTATGGGATTTTCCATAGGATTAGATTCTGCTATAAATCACGGCAATCCAAATCAATACAATACGGACCACCCATTATCTTCTATAAATAACTCCCTACACTGGGGCTGGTTAGCTGGATATATTTTCACTGCAATAGAAGGTAAAGACGTAGATGCTGACGAGAGCATTATATTTCACCTAGCTGGGGCTAAAAATAAAACCAACGTCTCTCTAGCTGCTAATTTTACGCACGGGGAGACAGGCTCTGCAGTAATACTGGAATATGATATTGCTGAAGTATTTACCTCGCCAAACAATTTTAGTTTTACAAATGATGGACGAAGTACGCATAGTATATCTGATCCTGTAAGTACTAAGCTATTTGCTAATATGGCAGATGTATTCACCCTCACTAGTGCTGCTTCTAAATGAAAAAAACACTACTATACATACTATTGGTGGCAGGCATCTACAGTTGTAAAGATGTAGTGAATGAGGTGCCAGATACTCCCTTTGGCACTACACCTTATAGCATACATTACTTAGGAAGTACGCTACCACCTGCACGTCTATCTAGTGACAATCCTCTTACTAAAGAAGGGGTACAGCTGGGCAGAATGCTCTTTTACGACCCAATACTAAGTGCAGATAGTACGCAAAGTTGTGCAAGCTGTCATAATCAAGCCCATGCCTTTACAGATAATGGTTTGAGGTTTAGTGAAGGGGTAAGAGGCACCACCGGCAAACGAAATTCTATGCCTATTTTTAATTTGATGTGGCATTTGGATGGCTTTTTCTGGGACGGACGCTCCGATATACTGCGACATCAAGCACTAGTACCTATAGAAGATCCTACTGAAATGGACGAAACTATAGGCAATGTACTTGCGAAACTAAGCAGCTCAAGCGTGTACCAAACCGAGTTCAAAAAGGCATTTAATACCTCTACAATAGATGAAGAACTACTCGGGAAAGCATTAGAGCAATTTATGCTGAGTATAGTATCTGGCAATAGTAAGTACGACCGAGTAAAGCAAGGTTTAGAGTCTTTTACAGACCAAGAAACAGTAGGAGAAATCATATTTAACTCAGAAGCTATAACTTTGAACAATGAACAGAATCCAAATAAACCAGCCAATTACGGTGCCGATTGTTTTCACTGTCACGGTACAGGTAATGGACTATTTATGAGACGAGAGTTCCTAAGTAACGGGCTTTCTAGCAATGGAGACCTTGGTCGTGGAGGAGTAAATGGTACTGCTGAGGATAATTTTAAATTTAAAACACCCTCACTCAGAAACGTCGAAAAAACCGCACCCTATATGCACGATGGTAGGTTTAACACATTAGAAGAGGTGGTGCAATTTTATCTAAGTGATATGAATGCAACAAGTGCCGTAAATACAAACGATGCACCTAACCTGCATGCTCTCAAAGATTCTATTTATCTTAGCCCCGATCATAAAGCTGCTTTGGTATCATTTTTGAAGACTTTAACAGACGAGGAACTATTAACAAAAGAAGAATATTCAAATCCATTTTAGACAATTAAAAAACACAAACATGAAAAACATATTTTTAGCATTATTGATGGTAGGTACACTAGGTGTATATGCCAAGACTATCACACAAACTATTCTTGTAAAAGGAGAGTGCGGTATGTGTAAAGACAAAATTGAAAAAGCCATGGACATCCCGGGAGTATCATTCGCAGAATGGAATACCGAGACCAAAATGCTAACCGTGAGATACAATGATAAGAAGGTCACTGAAGACATAATTCACCAGACTATCAGCAACTTAGGGTACGCTACAGATAAATTAGCGGCTAGTAAAGAAGGTCAAGACAAGCTCGACAGCTGCTGCAAACCTAAAGAAGTAAAAAAATGCGGTACTGAAAAAGGCTGCTGCTCAGGAAAGAAAAAGTAAAATACATCTTTCAAAAAAAGTCAGAAGGGTCATTTGCTTTAGTGCAAGTGACCCTTTTATATATATTTGAGTTTCGCAATGCAAAATCGACTAGTGATAAAAATAGCATAATACTAAATGATTATATTTGGAGTTAAATGATAAAACCTCACGTTATGAAAAACATACTTTTTACACTCTGTATTCTTCTTTCCTTTGCTGCATTTGCACAACAAACTAGCGATGATGGACCACGTTTGGTCTTCGGTGAGTTAAAACATGAAGGGCCCTATGACCGCAGTGAAATACTACTCCAAGATAAACTTACTGTATCATCTGGAGATGGAAATCAATATGTGGTAGCTAAATTCAAAATGATAATAGCACCTAAAGAAGGTGTTTCTATGCTCATATCGGGCTCAGGAGACAAGCTAACTCCAAAAATGCAAGGAGCACTAAATCAAATAGAAGCAGGAGATAAAGTACTTATTGAATCTGTGTTCGCAACTGTAAATGGAGACCAATTTGATCTAGTTAAATTAAAACCAGTCATTCTAGTGGTAAAGGAATTTCAAAGTGAAGGACCTTACAATTCCAAAGCTACACAATCTAATGAGCCTGCAAAAATGGATAGTATAGCCCAAGCAACCTTTGGCTCTATAGATGTCTATGCTGCGAACTACACCAAAGAAGATCTTCTAAAACAAACAGAGATTAGAGTCTACACCAAAGAGGACTTAGAATACACCGTGATGAGTCTCAAAATGATAATTGATTTCAAAGACAATCCAGCTATAATGGCATCCTCTAGTAGCAACCAGCTGACCAGCCAAATGCAAGAAATATTATCTCGTGTGAAAACTGGAGATCGAATAATCGTAGAAGCCATACGTGCTAAGTCAGAAGTGAAAGGCGAGTTCATTAGAGCTAACCTTAGCCCTATCGTTATTACAGTGCCTTAATGCTAGCTTCTAAAATCTCACCCCGTAGCTGATGGAAGGGATGATAGGGAAAAGTGTGATACTTTCATATTTGCCAAATTCAGCATCATTATCATAACTTAAACCAATAAAATATGTATTCAAGTTATTGTATGCATTGTACACAGATACAGATAATCGTGAACTTCTATTGGTATGCTTCTTGTTTTGACGGTCCCAGTGAGCAGCCAAGTCTATTCTATGGTACATAGGTAGGCGTATCTCATTTCTGCTAGAAACGAGTACAATAGGCAGCAAGTAATCAAAGGTAAGATTTCGACCACTACTCAGGTATTGTCTAGCTGTGAATGAAAATTTCTTACCACTCTTATACGTGAACCCCGCATTGAGCAAGTGTGGTCTGTCATAGAATGCAGGATAGCGTAATCCTCCGTTTATGTTTTCGCCTTGTAGTGTCGTTTTAGAGAGTGTATAGTTAGCATCTAGGCTTACTCGCTTGCGAACGTAGGATACACTAAACTCTGCCCCTATAGATCGTCTATTTACTGGCTCAAGGTACTGCGTGTAGTCTGCATCTGAGTACAATATAGCACCATCTGCATAGTCTACTGCTCCTTCATACTGTTTGGCATACGCACCTATGCCGTAGTTTAGTTTCTTGTAGCTACCATCAAAACCTACAGAAAGCATATTGCTTATCTGTGGACTCAGCTTATCATTAGCAGTGATCCAAAAATCGGATGCGATAGGCATAAACGACTCATAGAGCTGAAAGACAAACTGTGAAGTACGGTCAAAGGCGACATAGCCACTATTATCTCCCCAGTTTCTAGTGAGCGAGGTACGTATATCTGGCACTAGATAATTCTTTTTGCCACTCACATAGGCATTGATTCGTGTGCCCAGTTTGGCTCGCCAGTTTTGGTATGCATAAGCCGCCTCACCAAAGGCTGCTATCTCTGCAGTATTGCTTTGCGGTATGAAGGCGAATGTCGTATCTGTATTTCTGAGCACAGAATTGGTACCATATATCGACGATTCTATACCATAGTTGACATCCCACTTGTTTATGCTTTTGCGGAGTATTGCTTTGATGTGGTGTACATCCATCTCTTGGTAGGTATCAAAGGTGCTTACATCGTCAAACACCGATGATTTTTCATTCTCTAGCCGCGAGTAGCTATAGACTACTTTAGCATTCAGCCCATTATCAAAGGACTTATACCACTTCAGACTAGCAGCAGTATTGCTCCAGCTACTTTGATTGAAGAATAGAACAAAATCTCCTCGATCACTTTCTTGATTATAACGGTCTCGACTTGTATAGAAAGAACCTGAAATATATTCCTTGTCACTTACCTTGTAGGTTAGCTTGGCATTTATGTCGTAGTATCCAGCTTCTATTTTTGGAGTGAAATACTTAATCAAGTTAGCGTATGATGCTCGTGCACCTAGATTATAACTCAGCTTATCTTTGATGATATATCCATCACTGCTCATATCCGCTCCTAGCAAACTTACGCTCGCTTCTAAATTTCGTTTGTGGAAATCACCGTTCTTGGTATTCACGGCCAGTACAGAGGCATTTCTACCGCCATATTCACTTGGCATTCTATCCTTATAAAAATCAATAGATTTGACCACCCCGACATTGAAAGCTGAGAAAAGACCAAATACGTGATTTGGATTATAGATGGGAGCATCATCCAGTAATATGAGTGTCTCATCTGCTCTTCCACCGCGTACATTTAGTCCGGTATTGCCCTCTTGAGCATTACTCACTCCAGGAAGAGTCTGAATATAGCTCATCACATCTCGCTGCCCCATAAGGTATGGTATAGTCTCCAGCTGCTTGGCAGGTATATAGATTTTACCGCTGTTTTGCTTTTGGCGTATGTATACCGTAGGTGAGTTTACCACTGTAGATTGTAGTAAGATAAGTTGTTCGCCAGTTAATATTTTAATACTTGTATCTGCATACGAAACGTGTTTTACGCTTGCAGTCATTACTCTATTTGCCAGTACTACAACCCCGTTGCAGTCACTAAAGGATCTTTCAGTTTCTGTACTCACATATACATTACAGATAGGTTCTTTGGTGAGGTTATCTTGGAAGATAAGGGTGGTTTGGGCTTTTGAAACGAAGCATATAAAACTAACTAGAGATAGTGTTGTATATCGCATCATTCCTTCTCTAGCCTAATCGTTAGTTTTTTAGTTTCCGCCAAATCGGTCAAGGTAACATCTTGCAGTGCTCCCACTCGCCTACCATCAGTATCAGTGCCTAGTATCCATAGTCTCAATGGCCTATTTAGTAAGTCATTGAAATCTAAATCTAAATCTTCATTTGAACTCCAATTTAGTAAATACGATAATTGATTTAACGATATAGTTGTAGGATTATTAATATTCATCGGGATATAAGTCGAAGGATTTCTGTCATCAGCAAATGAGACATTAAATCTTAAGTTTTGATACGTCTCTGCACTAAGGTCACTACCACTTTCAGTATATATATTGCACTCCATCAAAATTGGTGTAGTATCCTCTACCCGTACTACATTTGTTTTAATGTTAGTCATTTCATAAATTCGAAAAACAGCATTCTCTATCACTACATCACATAACGGATTGTATTTTAAGTATAGAGGATTGAATCTATTTTCAGCAATTTCAAAATCCAAATCAAAGGCATCTATAGTCTTAGCGTAAACTCTTTTTATATTCGCCTGATAGTCTGTATTAAATATTAATGGATTTGTTCTGGCGACATAGAACTCCTCACTAGCAAATTTTTCTAAAAAAGCTGCTTCGTAAGCATAACTCAAACCTCTACCGTAACTAATGGGTTCATACTGATAGTTAATTGGTCCCCAAATAAAACCGTATTCCTTAGATGACTCATCTACGTCTACATCCAACTTAAATTCATATCTAAAATCTTTAATATGGTTTAGTTTGAGCTCTACTTTTTTTACAGTATCTGGAAGTTGTCCATTATAGACCATTTTCTTGCCAGCAAGCTCCACAACTAGTTGATAGGGTGAACTTGGCTCTATATATACATCAGTCATTTCGAATAACGAATCTGTAAGCTGAAAATCATGTCGATTTCCGTTTTCTTCTATATATACGCTCGCATTTCTTACTAGACTAAGTTCAGACGTAATCAACTCTGATATAAAAATTCTGCTGTATGTATTGCTTACCTCTCCGTACACAAAGTAGTCTTGCTTGGGAGATAGTTGCAGGTCTACAGGCTTAGTGCAGCTAGCAATAAAAGCTAGTAGTGCGACTGGCACTACTAGCTTATAGTTTTTCAATATTGTGATCAATTCTAATTAATTTTCAGTTAATGTTATGACAGCAGATGAAATTTCACCATCTAAAGGTATCATTGTTGAATAACTTGTGGTTCCAGGTATCTGCGTCCAAATTCCCGTTGGCAGCATAGGGGCAAAAGGCCCACTCCCAGACGGTGCAGCATCACTTTCCAGCACGACCCAATTGTCAGACAATTGACCGTTCAGTAGCGGCCCTCCAGAACTTGTAGCTGGATTTATAGGATAAGGATTACTTTGTCCTGGAGCATATGTATACCCCCAGTTTCGAGCTTGAACAGAGTTGTCTGGAGATCCTGAAGTTCCAACACCCCAATCAAATTCATAAAGTACAAATACAAAGTTTTCCAAATCGGGGAAATACTCGTCTGCTAAAACTTTATCTACTGTCTCACTCCAAGCACCTCCTCGGTTACTATTCCCCGTATTCCCATTATATCTCTTTACTACATTTCTACCTGTCTTATGCTTACCCCAAGCTTTAAAATTTCCAATCCATATTTGATCGTCTCCAAATTTAGTCTCCCTCCAAACGCTAAAATCACTGGGATCATAAATTCCGCAAGAAACACGAATTTGATATTTCCCTGCTAAGTGCCCTTCTTGATAAATATCACCAGGGTGGTTACTTGAAACATTCTTTTCATCAGTGTTAATGTTTATAGTTGATAAACGAACTGTATAGCTTGGGCCATTTGGAGGTGTCAGCGGAGGCTTTCTCTTAGGTTTTAGCTCGGAGTAGGATGTATCTTCATCGCAATGGTTTCCTACACCAACAATCCAAAGATAAACACTATCCATATTATCTTCAGTTATCGTGAGACTATCAATCATACCCATTGAACTAATGTAGTAACCTAGTGTTGCTACTGCATTGTCAAGCGGATTACTAGGAGTTACCACATGCAATTTTGTTTGGTCAATAACATCAGCTTCTGGTATTCTAACACCTACCTTACCAGGACAATCATCTATATCAATATCGAAAAAATACGCTTGATTGTAATCATTACCTGGTTGGTTTGCTTGCAGCCATTGATCCACTTCGACGCCATAATCATAGCCTAATGTGGTAAATAAATCGGTATTTAAATTTTCGTTTGTTTCACTGTATAATTCTGTTAACTCCACAAAATCGTGAATCTTAGATTTCACAGAGGTGGTTTGGTCTGCTACTCCAGCTAGCCCTTTTGCTATCCAAGTAAGCTGTTTTTGAATAAGTGCCCCATCAGTAGATGATACCTGCACATAATTGTCTTGCCGCTGCTGTATGGGAAGATTTTGTTCTTCTTTACACGCATAAAAAGCGGTCATAGCACTAGCTAAAAGTAAGAAAGTAAGTAAATAAGGTGTTTGTTTGAAATTTCCGATCCTTGACCGTAGACTTCGTTTTAAATTAGATTTCAATACTTTTCATTTTAATTAAAAGTATTTCAAAATTAAATTCTAAAATATCCATAAGTTGTATCTATTTAGGTACAAGTGAAAACTTATTTCGTTTGCATAACCCGTTCATTTTCCTACGTTCGAATATAGCAAAATAAATCAATTCCTACTTACCACCACCTTACCACTCACCCATCGCTTGCCTACAGGATAGCGGATCAAGTATATACCGCTGGCATATCCACTCAGGTCTGCTTGCACTATCTTATCTGCTTCTAGGTCTTTCACTACTTGTAGCACCTTACCACTCAGGTCCGAAATGTATAGTTCTGCTATGGCACCATTTGCTTTTATATTGACTATTCCACGTGTAGGATTAGGATAAAATGTCCAGGTAACCTCTATCGGTTTTACAGGGCTCACGCTACTAGAATATACCTTTGTAGTATCTAGAGGAGAGTACACTACAGTATCGCTAGGGTAGTTTAGGTCTAACTCTGGCAGTATCTGCTCGCAGTCTGGCATATAAGTATAGCTCTTAATCACGCGTACTAGCAAATCATTTAGTGTTTCCACTTCATAACTATCTGTACTCGGTTTTAGGTGGCTACCTCCTATCCCACTATCATCGGTCAAGAAAGCATACGTACCATTGGTAGCCAAGGCTATACTTCTCATCAGATATTCTGTTCCTTTATTGATTCCACTTGCTACTAGAGGCACTATTCGTATTCCTTTGGCTGCAGCTTGTAGGCTGATTCTATTTAGTTTTTCTTGAATCTCTGGTGTATTATGCGGAGGAGCATCTAGGATTAAAAACAAGATCCGAGCTCTAGCGTACGGGCTCCAAGACAAGGCATTCACCGCTGTATCTAAAGCTACTTCTACCGCCTCTTCAAAATCTCCACCTCCACCAGCACTTTGACTGCCAATAAAACTTACAGACTCAGATAGTACACGTGTAAAATCTTGCTTGCGAGTAAGATATGCATCACCATGGTCTCTATAGAAAACATTGGCAAAGCTAAAATTGAGCGTAGAGCTGATCTCTTTACTCTTAAACATAACATCATTGAGTTCTGCTGTGAGATAATTGAGCTCATCGCTCATACTGCCTGTAGCATCTACTACAAAGGCTATGTCTACCTTCTGAGATTGGTTACACGCTGCCTTTAGAGTTAGTCTATTCATTCCATTCTCAAATGATTTAGCATTCTTGATTGTAAATTTCTTTCCACTAAAGAGTACTTCTATCATTAGTTTCTCTTTGGTATCTTGCTGCTCAAAAAGCAAACTTTTCCAAAGTTCTGCTTTACCTGTATTGTCTGTTCTAGCTGTATATAGTTTCGTGCCGTCTTTCTTTTTTAGATGTACAGTAATATCTGCCAAGGGCAATCCACTCTCATCTATAAGCTGTACCATATACCGTTTACTAGGGCTATAGTTCCACTCTTTTTGATACTCGCTCAGTTCATCTGCTTTTAGGTCTGTCCATAGTTTCCATTTACTAAAATCATTAATCTCACCTGCGGTAAGCTTGCCTGCTACTCCTTGTTGTGGACCTTTGTAATCTCCACGCACTATGCCCAAGCCTTTTTTGGACATCATGGGTGCGTAGCCGCTAGTCACTTTCATAGACTTATCTTTTTCTTCACTTATATCAGAGTCATAATACAACCCTTCATCCATCGAAAAACCACCATCTCCTCTATCGTATGCAGGGCTATCTTCTTTGGGTTTAGAGAATATACTTTCACTGTCTACTTTTAGGCTTATCACTACTTTCTCGTCCTCTTGCACATGTATTTCTTGGGTTATTTTTTTATACCCAGCGTATATTATCTCGGCACGGTACGTACCCGTATCTAGTTTTACATTGAAATTTCCTTCTTTATCTGCAAGCACCGAGGCTATTAATTTATCGCCTTTGTATACATCTACATTAGCATAGCCAAGGTCTGTTTCGCTTTCAAATGATTTTACATTTCCACTAATACTCTGAGCAGATAGAGTAAATGAAATACTAGTGAGTATAGCTATATTAAGTATGTTAAGAATGTGTCTCATATGCTGTTTTAGTTTTTAAAATGTACTGATCAATACTCTAACAAAGCTAAAGGTAAACGATATTAAGTTAAAGATATTTGAATGGTTGAAATAGTACTACTAGATTATGAGTCAATAAATATTGGGTCAAATATTAACCAAAGGGCCTAGATAGGACGATACCCAATATAAACTCTTCACATAAAAAGAACAAGGCGACGTAAATCTGCCCTATCTGCGGGAGAAGCAAAGTCTAAGAATAAATTTAAAACTAAGTCTAACAATCCTGAGTCAGCCAGGCATTCCTAAATCAAAAGTCCTTTGTCTTGAGTCAATATCCCTATGTCAGTCATTCATCCTAAATCAATAAGGCCTAAGTCAAAAATCAGCCAATAATTCTTACATTTGCCCTTCGCAAAAAAGAAATGGCAAGACAACTGCAAATACGTGAAGCACTTCGTGAAGCAATGAACGAAGAAATGAGAAAAGACGAAAGTGTTTTCTTAATAGGAGAAGAGGTAGCCGAATACAATGGAGCATACAAGGTAAGTCAAGGAATGCTAGATGAGTTTGGCCCAAAAAGGGTAATAGACACGCCTATTGCTGAACTGGGTTTTGCAGGTATCGCTACAGGTGCTGCTATGAATGGCCTTAAGCCTATCGTAGAGTTCATGACTTTCAACTTTAGTTTGGTAGCTATAGACCAGATAATCAATGCTTCTGCAAAAATGAACAGTATGAGTGGCGGCCAATTTGGTTCTCCAATGGTTTTCAGAGGGCCTACAGGTAGTGCAGGTCAGCTTGGTGCTCAGCACTCTCAAGCTTTTGAAAACTGGTATGCCAACTGCCCAGGACTAAAAGTAGTAGTACTATCTAACTCTTACAATGCTAAAGGACTTTTAAAGTCTGCTATCATAGATCCAGATCCCGTTATTTTTATGGAGAGTGAGCAGATGTACGGCTTTAAGCACGACGTACCAGAAGAAGAATACTACATCCCAATAGGACAAGCCAATATCCAAAAGGCTGGTACTGATGTTACTTTGGTTTCTTTTGGTAAAATGATGCGAGTAGCAGAAGAAGCTGTAACAGCACTAGCAGAAAAAGGAATAGATGTAGAACTAATAGACTTGCAATCTGTAAGACCAATAGACTACAAAACAATAGCTGAGAGTATTAAGAAAACAAATAGATGTGTAGTATTAGAAGAAGCGTGGCCTCTAGCATCTATCTCTTCTGAGATAAGCTATATGATGAGCCAAATGGTGTTTGACCATCTAGATGCTCCTATCAAGCGTGTAACTACGCGTGACACGCCGCTACCATATGCTGCTACCCTAGTAGAAGCGTGGCTGCCTAACGTACAGCGTGTAGTAGAAGCTGTAGATGCAGTGATGTACCGCAAATAAAATAGTAACTGAAATACATTGAAGCTCTTCCGCTAGTAGCGGAGGGGCTTTTTTTTGTCTGTACGTAGCGATTTCTTCCTTACTCCTATATCAATTTTAACAAGCATAAAATAGCCCTCCACTTACGTGAAAGGCTATTTGTTAATTCTATTGCAGTAAAAATTATCCTTTGATTACTTTTACTCTTTTAGTGCCTACTGTACAAGGAGTTTTAAAAATGCAAGCAGCAGTCCTTATGTACTAAACCGCCCTTTACTAAATATTCTCACTCCATTATCCTTTCCTTTTCTAAGAGCACGTTGCTCCTCCTCTGGCATAGCGGCTATTGTTTGGCACTTTGTAGAGCAAGTCCCGGTATATTTTTCGGCACACTTAGGGCACTGAATGAAAAGTAGATTACACGCCTTATTCTTACAGTTAGTATGGTCATCGAAAGGTTCGCCACACAGATGGCACCCTGCTATTACATCTTCTGTGATACGTTCATTTAATCGTTCATCGAAAACAAAGTTTTTCCCAATGAACTTATTCTCAAGTCCATTCTCCTTAGCATCGCGAGCATACTTTATTATCCCTCCTTCTAAGTGATACACGTCTTTAAAACCCTTGTGCTTGAGATATGCACTTGCCTTCTCACAGCGTATACCTCCGGTACAATACATTACCACTGTTTTATCTTTTTGGTCTGCTAGCTCGTCTACTACTAGTGGCAACTGATCTCTAAAAGTGTCTACATCTGGACACCAAGCTCCTTGAAAATGACCTACCTCACTCTCATAGTGATTTCGCATATCTATGAGTATGGTATTCTCGTCATCCGTAAGTTTATTGAAATGCTCTACATCTAAATAGTCCCCAGGTTTTGAGACATCAAACAGGTCATCATTTAAACCATCAGCTACTATCTTATTCTTTACTTTAATAGCCAGTTTAAAAAATGATTTGCCATCATCTTCCACGGCATAGTTGAGCCTCACTCCGTCTAAAAAAGTGACATTTGACAACTCTTTTTTGTACTCTTCTAACGTATGATTGGGAACACTTAACTGTGCGTTTATACCTTCATGAGCTACGTAGATTCTACCCAGCACTCCTAGTAGATCCTAGTAGTAAAACAGATGATCTCTAAACAAGTGGGGATTGCCAATATTGGCATATTTGTAAAAGGACATAGTAGTACGTTTTTCATCACTACTCTTGATTTTCTCCTTTAGCTCTTCCCCATTAATAGTATTATGCAATTTCATGTTACACCCTTTTCAATGGCAGTACAAAGATAATGCTGTGACTTATTTTACATAACTACGTCTCAAAATTAAATACCCTAATGAAAATATCATATTTACCCTCTCTCTTGTACTGAGCGATGCAAAGAAATAAGTGATGGCGAATTTGAAAAATACTTTGCCAAGACTAGTCAACTTCAGATAAAAGCAGAGACTACATATCGTAAATATCATATTGGTTTTGAAACATACTATCAGAATAAAAACAGGCTTAGCTACAGCACATAACACACAAAAAGGTCGTCGAAAATACTACAATGAACAAGCTGAGTTAAACAAGAAAGAGTGTGAAGCGTGAGAGAAACATCCATTCGTCTATTAATTATTCATTTTAGTGTAAGAATTCACATTCTCTAAATCAAAAAGCACTTTTCATTCGTATTATTTAATATGAAGTCATTTGCTTACATCATATGTTTATTTTTGGTAATTGCTTGTAATGCACAGAGCACACAATCGTCTAATACTAAAAATGAAGTAAAACCAGAAGTCAATACAGAAATGAAATTTAACGTATTAACAGAAGAAGAAAAAAGAGTAATCCTTAATAAAGGAACAGAATATCCAGGCACAAGCGAATTCACAGATAGTGAAGCCAAAGGTGTATACACGTGCAAGCAATGCAATCAGCCGCTATACACATCAGAAACTAAATTTAACAGCCACTGCGGTTGGCCTAGTTTTGATGATGAGATAGTTGGCTCTGTTACTCGTGTGACAGATGCAGACGGACGCAGAGTAGAGATAGTGTGCTCTAACTGTCAAGGGCACTTAGGCCACGTTTTCGAAGGAGAAATGATGACCGACAAAAACACACGTCATTGTGTGAATGGAGTTTCTATGAACTTCGTAGAGGGTGGAGAAGCCTTACCTGCGGTAATAAGAGAAGAGCCAATGGATATGAGCAAAATGGATACTGCAACTTTCGGAGCAGGATGTTTCTGGTGTGTGGAGGTGCTATTTGAAAAACTAAAAGGAGTACATAATGTAGAAAGCGGATATGCCGCTGGCAAACTAAAAAAGCCTACCTATAAAATGGTATGCCAAGGCAATACCGGTTCTGTAGAAGTGGCTCAACTGGTTTTTGATCCAAGTATAATCACTTACGAAAAACTAGTGGATATACTATTTCATGTACACGACCCCACTACGCTAAACCAGCAAGGTGCAGATAAAGGCACACAGTATCGCTCGGTTATCTTCTATCATAATGAAGAGCAAAAAGCGATAGCCGAAAAAGTACTGAGGAAAGTAGATGGAGGTGACTTATGGAGTGACCCTATAGTAACCGCTATAGAGCCTATATATAATTACAGTACGGCAGAAGACTATCACCAAAACTACTACAACAATAACAAAGAGAGTAATGGATACTGCAACGCAGTGATAGGGCCAAAGGTGGCTAAGTTTCAATTGAAATATAAGAATTTGATTAAGGGGTGATTTCCTTTTTTGATTAATTGGTTAGTTATAATCCCTTCTGCCTCGGCGGAGGGGATTTTTTTTGTGTTGTCGGATAATCAAAGTATCTATACGATGAAACCAAATCAACCTACCGCTTGCTTATTTTATTATTAGTGATAGTCCTTTGACGGCTGCACTTGTGCCGCCCTTCTACAAAACCACGGAGCTTATTGTGTTTGGTGCCTCTTCCCTGTACTCGCTTACGCCAAAGTCTAAAACTACCTGGCTTCATCTCACGACGCATTATAGTAATCACCTCTTTTTCTACTAGTCCAAACTGAAGCTTGATAGTATCGAAACTCGTGCGGTCTTCCCACGCCATTTCTATTACGCGATTTATATCCCGAGGTGAAAGTATCATTAGTATACTAACACTTCTTGAGTACATTTCGTTTGACCCTAAGTCTATAAAAAAGCATAAACCGCTACTATTACTGCCTAGGAATAGTGAGAAGCACTATTTATTTGAATGATTAAATGAAAAGCACCCCTGAATGGATAAAACATTTGACCTCCTATAAACACAGAACACTAGACAAACAGCTATTTTTCGCTATCTTTGAATCCCTAGGATATGCGAAAGATTTTTGGATTAACAGCTTTACTTATTGGACTATTCTTAGTCTATGTACTAAACACATCACATAAAGTGGGAGAAACAGTCATACCTCCTTTAGCCAAATTGCTAAACCCATATTCAGGTGCCTGGCAAAACTCCGAATCAGTAGAAGACTATACAGACTTTAATCTGCAGTCTGACCAGATAAAGGAGGAGGTACGTATCATTTTTGATGATAGAATGGTGCCCCACATTTTTGCTCAAAATCTACAAGATGCCTTGTTTGCTCAAGGGTATGTAGAAGCGTATCACCGTCTTTTTCAGATGGATATAAGTACACGCTCTCCAGATGGCAGACTATCTGAGATACTAGGTCCTAACTTGCTAGAATATGATAAAAAGCAACGACGTCTTGGCCTAGGATACGCAGCAGACAATGCTGTGCAAGGTTGGAATAAATTCCCTGAAGAACTGAAAAATGTGGACGCCTACTCTGCTGGGGTTAATCATTTTATCCAAAACCTGAAACCAAAGGATTATCCTTTGGAGTACAAACTGCTGGACTTTGCCCCTAGCAAATGGACCAATAGACACTGTGCTCTTCTGCAAAAAGCTATGACTCAAACCTTAGCCGGATATGAGGAAGATATAGAAATGAGCAATGCTCTTCGTATCTTTGGTAACGAAGATTTTAATCTAATCTATCCCGACAGAAATCCCAAGGATATCCCTATAGTACAAGGACCCTTCTTAAAAGCGAGAGAATCATTAGACAAACTCAATATTTCAGAAATTTCTGATGGCCTCATTCAGAGTATTGATAGACCACGCTCACCAGATGGTGTAGGTAGTAATAACTGGGCCATAGGAGGGAATAAAACTGTGACGGGCAAACCAATGCTAGCTAATGACCCTCATCTTGGCCTTAGCTTACCCTCCGTTTGGTACGAAATCGCAATCACAACACCTGATTTTAGTGCTCAAGGAGTAACACTGCTTGGTATGCCAGGAATTATGATTGGTTTTAATGAAAATATAGCTTGGGGAGAAACGAACGTAGGGCATGACCTATCCGACTACCATACCATATCTTGGACAGACGATACTAAGACTACCTACTTGCTCGATAACCGAGTGGTAAAAGCAGACCTCAGAATAGAAACCTATAACGTAAAAGGCACAGGAGTAGTTTACGATACTGTAAGATACACTCACTGGGGGCCAGTGGTAGAGGACGAAACTAACCTAGCTCTAAGATGGATAGCACATGACGCCTCGCCTACTCCCGAGTTTATGTCCTTCATAAATGGAATGCAATGCAGTAACTATGATGACTATCTAAAATCTACAGCAGACTTTTATGCTCCTGCTCAAAACTTCGTTTATGCAGACAATAAAAATGAAATAGGCATACGTATAAATGGAGCCCTACCCATAAAAAACTACAAGCAAGGTGTGACCATAAGCCCTGGTGCAGCTAAGACTGATGGATGGCAAGGTATGATTCCAAGAGATGAAAATCCACAAGAAAGAAATCCATCTAGAGGATATGTGAGTAGTGCAAACCAATATAGTGCTTCTGCCGATTATCCGTATTACTACAATGGCAATTTTGAGCCATACAGAGGCAGAACCATACACAAATACTTACAAGAAAAGGATACCGTAGACATAGCATACATGAAAACAATGCAAAACAGCACCTACAGTATGTTAGCAGAAGAAGCCTTGGCCAGTATGCTACCAATGCTAGATTCTATAAACTCTTCACATCCCCAGGCGATAAATTTAGCTAAGTGGAATCGGCATTATGATGCTAGTTCTTCAAGTCCAGTTCGTTTTGATAAGTGGTTTACCGCTTTTCATGAAATGCTATGGGACGAAATCTATACGCAACAAGACAAGGTAGCACTTCCCAGTCCAGACCTTTGGGTAACAGTGAATATGATAGAGAAAACACCCAACAGTAAATTTTATGACATAGAAGCTACTCCGGGCATAGAGACTTTAACCAACCTTATCAATATGTCATTTGTTCAAACACTATACTCTGATCCTACCCCTTTGAGTAAAGAGAAAAATGCACAGATACTGCATCTTACTAGACTTCCTGCTTTTTCTGAAATGGAAATAGCCCTAGGAGGCACAAACCATAGTCTCAACGCTATGCAACAGACCTTTGGTCCTAGTTGGCGTATGGTGGTTGCTCTAGGCGAAAAACCTGAAGCATATGGCACCTATCCTGGTGGGCAAAGTGGCAATCCCGCTAGTCCTTTTTACAAAAATAAAATAGCTACTTGGGCTAAAGGAGAATACGATAAACTAGAACTTGCCACCAAACCAGAAGACATTTCCAAATCACTTTTTAGCGTTAGCATCACTCATGAAAAATAGTATCCTCTTTATTCTAATACTCGTTGCCACTGCTGCACTGTCTCCATTTCTACCATGGTGGATTATAGCTCCGATAGCTTTTATAGGGACCTACCTAAGTAAAACAAAAGCTATGGCAGGATTTTTAATTTGCTTTCTGGCAGTATTTTTAGCTTGGTTAGGCTCCATACTAATGACAGATGATGGCACTATAGCTGTGCTCATGGGCAAACTCCTTAATGTATCTTCCACCTTCACACCCTTCTTAGCTTCGCTTCTAGGTGCTTTGGCAGCTGGATTTTTTGGGCTAGCAGGATCGTTGCTATCTCCTAAAAATAAAAATTGGGTCAATGGCTAGTCCTTTAATTTAAGTTAATTTCTGGTTTAATTCGGAGTATGAAAAATCTTGAAAATTTAATTTACCCTCTAGCATCTGAACGTTACAAAGTAGCATTGTTTGGGGCGAGCATAGGCCATATGTTTGGCGGATTAAAAGTAAGAAGAGAATCGAACAGAGATAAGGAGAATAAAGGTCGTGCAATCCACGATATGGTTATTGGAAGCATAGTACTCTTTAACCAAGAAAAGTATAAAGAAATTAGCGAGCTGGAGGATTCACCACTGCTCTAATACTGAATACGTGAGAGTATTGCAGTGTGTTGTCATTAGCCAAATCACTAAGAGCATAGTCCAGTGTAATCTGCTTTAGCTTTAGGCCTAGGCCTATGTTAGGCTGTATAGTCCATTGCTGTTCGTAGTTCAAATCTTTGATTTGCTGTATGTTACCTATTCCTCCACGCAAGTAGATTATGTCCTTATATCCAGCTTCTATACCTAGATGTGGATCCCCACTTATAAAGTTTGTTCTGAGTAGAGTATTTCTTTTACCGTCTGTATTGATATCAATATTAACCTCTGCTAGCAAAGTGAAATCCTCTGAAATATTGACTTTTTGGGCAATTCCTAGTATAAACTTAGGCAAGGTAAGTTCTAGTGAATTCTTTGGCACTTCATTGCCTGTCTGTCTAAAAACTTGAATCTCAGCATCGGTAAAACTATATTTCCATGCATTGAACGTGGTAGTGACATCTCTAGCCACGAATGCAAACATCCAATTATTATTAGTCTCATACTTGGCACTAGCATCTATACCAAAACCCCACGCTGTTGCAAACTCTCCTGCTTTTCGGTTAACTATTTTAGCACTTGCCCCAAAACTTAAGCCTTCTACCAATGCTTGCTGAGCATAGCTTACAAAAAACCCATAATCGACAGCACTAAATTCAGTAACCCTATCATAGTTTATCTGTCCGTTATTTATTAGATCTAATGTATTAGGTATTCCATCTACACCAAAACGTACCATGGAGAAAGCCAATGCTCCATTGTTTTTTACCTTCGTGCTTATTCCCAAATAATCGTAATTTGCTATTCCATTATATAGATTAGAATGCATAAACGAAATCTGAAGTTTATCTTCTTGTTTTACTAATCCAGCAGGATTCCAATACCCTGATGTGACGTCCTCAGTAGAGGCTACAACAGAGTTTGACATGCCAAATGCTCTTGCTCCCACTCCTATGGACAAAAACTCATTACTATATTTTGGAGTAGACTGAGCTTTACTTTCCATATTTAGGCCCAAAAGAGCCAATAGTACTAGACTTGCGTTTTTAATGGAAGGGCAATTCATTGGTAAATTTTACAAAAGTTGAATTTCTAAAGCATCAATAGAACGTTCCAATTCCGGTTCTATTGTCTCGCAAATGTCAATAAGTAACTGACGCTGATCATCATTGAGCTCTATCATATCTAACTTGCGGCATACCCCTTCTACGGCGGCTACTACATTTTCTAAGCTAGTGTATGTACTTAGAAACCTTGCTTTCATAAATCTACGGTGCTGTCCTTTCCAAAGTTCATCATCTTGTAAACCTGCATATCGCATAAATTTGAGAATCCAATCTTGCCCTACACTATCTATCATTTTGTAGAAATCATCCGCTAATGTTGGATTTTTATCTAGCAATATTTTATCTAAAAGCACTTCTACCATGATATGGGTAATGAAGTAGTCTCTATTAATATCCTTGTCTCCACTCTCTCGTATCATGTCTGTAGCCCTATTGGTTACATCTACAAATACCATCCAGTTATGAAACTTACGATCACTTGCAAAATGCTTATTAGTACCATCATTCATACTAGATATCTCCTTAGTAGTAAAGGTTATATTCTTATACGGGTTTATTCTAAGCTTAGGAATATAATGTCGTGCCAAGTCTGGTAGAATCAATCCAATATTGTAATACTTGTTCTCTTCGTCTCGGTCGAAATAGTAATGGCTTAAATAATTCACTGGTGCAAAGAAAATGAAATGTAGCTAATAAATGTGCAATCTAGTTTCGCTAAAGCCATATTATTATTAAAAAGAAGACATTTAGTTATAGTAAAATGTAATATTACTATAGCAAAAGCAAATTCGGGATAGACGAGACAGCAGTTATCTTTGCCCTATGAATAGCATAGGACTGCCTCAAAAAGAAACCGTAGAAATAGTAACGAAACTAAATACGCTGCTTGCCACTTACTCAGTACTATATATGAATACAAGGGGTTTTCATTGGAATATAAAAGGAAAAGAGTTTTTTGAGCTTCATATCAAATTCGAAGAAATATACAATGCTCTCGTATTGCAAATAGATGAAATAGCAGAACGAATCCTAACCCTGGAAGGCACACCATTACATTCTTACTCAGACAACGTAAAAAATTCACTTATTGCCGAAAAAACGAACATAACAGATGGAAATGCTGCTTTGGGTTACATTCTAGATGGGTATAAAACTATTATTATGTTGCAACGCGAGATTTCGAATATGGCTGGGGATATAGCTGACGAAGGGACAGTATCACAAATGAGCGACTATATCACATCACAAGAAAAAGAGGCGTGGATGTTTCGTTCATACTTAGCGTAAAATCCTACTTTCGCATCTTTGAAATCCGCTAGTAAAACATCCGATAAACTTGGTACGGAGAGAATAGGCACTTTGCTTCTGAAGCAGTCTCTACCAGCCGCCATGGGTTTCTTGGTCATGTCTCTATACCAGATGGTAGACGTCTGGTTTGTAAGTAGGTATGCAGAAGGTGAGATAGCCATTGCAGCTATAACGGTAGTGCTTCCTATTACATTTCTTATTTCTTCTTTTGGTATGGCGGTAGGTGTAGGCGGAGCATCTATATTAGCACGTGCATTAGGAGAAAACAACCCCGAAAAAGCTCAAAAAACTTTTGGTAACCAAATAACACTTACTTTGGTTTTTGTCGGCTTTTTTGTGCTTATAGGATATTTATTCCAAGACCAATTGCTGAGGCTATTTGGGGCCAATGAGCAAATTCTACCTTACGCTAAAAGATACTTCAATATTCTTCTTCTTGGGCTGCCCTTTTTGGGTTGGGCTATGATGACTAATAATGTAATACGTGCAGAAGGGAAACCCATGGTGGCCATGCTTACTATGATTATCCCTGCTCTGTCTAACATACTTATAGACTACATACTTATTTATCATTTAGATATGGGAATAAGCGGGGCGGCATGGGCTACCACTGCAGGATATATGCTAAGTGGGGGCTTTACACTTTGGTTCTTTACCTCTGGTCAGAGCGAGCTAAAACTGACCAAAAGCAACTTGAGAATTGATTCTGATATCACGTCTGAAATTGCTTCCATTGGCTCTATTACACTGCTTAGGCAGAGTATGTTTAGCATCATGGCAATAGTTCTCAATTGGCAACTCGGCAAGTGGGGTGCTATAGAATATAAATCTACATTAGGAGAAAGTGGCGGCTCGCATGCCATAGCCATCTATGGTCTTATCCGCGGATTCACACTTTTTATAGCCTTTCCTATTATTGGTATTATGCAAGGTTTAATGCCGATAATCAGTTTCAACTATGGAGCTGGAAATTGGTCAAGAGTAAAAGAGAGTATTACATTGGGACTAAAATGGACCTTTAGTATCTCCATAGTGATGTTCTCTATTTTATTCTTTTTCCCTGACTTTCTTATAGGGGTTTTCACCAAAGACATTGATCTGCTGGCTCATACACCCAGAGTTTTAAAATGGATCTTTATTTCACTGCCTTTAATGGGAGTTGGATTTATAGGCGGTGCATACTTTCAGGCTATTGGCAAACCTATCCCCGCACTCGTCCTTACCCTTGCACGCCAAGGACTATTTATGATACCCCTAATGCTCATAATGTCTCATTTCTTAGGCTTAGATGGGGTTTGGTTTTCTATGCCTGTAGGCGAAATATTAGCTGGGGTTTGGGCTGCAATTTGGTTGTATATGGAAGTGAATAAACTACCAAACGATAAAAAGCCCGCTGGATAAGCGAGCTTTTTGAGTTATTTAAAGAAATATCTCCTTCTGTATTTTTATTCTAATTTTTAAATTAACCAGCGTTGTAGTAAAAACGTTCGTGTATTATTTGATCGTTTTCCCACTCTTGCACAGCTACTTGTTCCATCTGAACACGATTTCCCCCTTTGAAGGTTAAATCCATCATAACCTCAACAAAAACTTTATTCTTTTCTGTATCTTCCGAGATAGCTTTCACTTCTAAGTTATGAAATGCTTCAACACTATTGAGAAACTGCACTTCATACTCACGGCACGCTAATTTTCCCTCGCGTTTACCTGACGGCTCTTCCATTATTATATTTTCAGCATAATTTTTATCAAATGCGTCCAGAAGTTGACCCTGGGCCACCATCGCGTACATATCCTTTGCTTTTTCTAAATATTTCATTTTATTCTATTTTTTATATCATTAAGATGCGTTTAAAATTCAAGATCTATAACTATATCAAATTCATCATAGATCATTTTGTCTTGTAGACCATCAAAGTAGCTACCCGAACCATACTTTATGTCGTACTTTGTTCTGTCAATTTTAAGGTTGGCAGTCGCCTTCTTTCCATAAATGGAAACTTGAAAATTTAACGGTTTCGTAATTCCCTTAATCGTTAGATCACCTTTCACATCATAAGCGTTTTTCCCAGTGCTCTTCACTTCTGTTATTGACAAGGTAGAGGTAGCATTTTTAGACACACCAAAGAAATCATCTGATTTGAGGTGCCCTTCTAACTGGCCTTTATAATCTCCTTCTAGGTCAGTGCAAGCAATGGAAGTCATGTCAATAATAAAGCTACCTCCACTTAGTTTTTCCCCATCAAAAGTTAGCCCCCCAGATTTGAGATTGACTGTCCCAGTATGTGATCCGGTAATTTTATATGCCTTCCATATTACATTACTTTTGGTTACTTTTTCCTGCTTTACTTCTAGAGATTTGTAATTTAGCTTAAAACTCTGCAACACTAAGATGGTTACCAATACGATACTAGATAATACTACTTTTTTCATTCTTTCTGTTTTTTTATATGTTAATGATTTGCAAAATACTTATTGCATTTTGTTCAATACAAAGTTCACTGGGGCTGCCCAAAAAGAAAATAAAGTATGTTATGAAATGGGGTTAATCTAGGTTAACATTTTGCTACTCTCTGGCCATCTGACCTTTTATTTTACTTAGAAACTCTTTTGTAACTCCCAAGTAAGAAGCAATCATGTATTGAGGTATTCTTTGTTCCATTTTTGGATACTGTTCAAGAAAGAGTATAAATCGCTGTCTGGCAGTCATACTAAAAGTTTGAACTATTCGCTTCTGTGCAGAAACCAATGCATTCTGGGTTATTATTCGAAATCCTCGCTCTAATTTAGGAACTGTTAAATAAAGCTCTTCCATTAAATCGTAGTCAAATTGAATCAAAGAAGTACTTTCAATACATTGTATATTATAGTCTGCTGGAGTCTGAGTAATAAAACTGCCCATGTCAGCGGACCACCAATCTTCCACCGAAAATGAAACTGTATGTTCAGTCCCTTCATCATCTACGTGAAAGGACCTGATGCATCCAGAGATAACAAAACATGTATGTTTACATACATCCCCTTGCTGAACTATGAATTGGTTTTTAAGGTACTTCCTTTCTCTAATCTTAGATAGAATAAATGCCTCTTCATTTTCATTCAAGTTAATATGTCTTTGGATGTACGCTAAAAATTTGTGACTACTCATGGTCCTTAATTTAATTCTTCACAATAATAGATACTTAGACTCAACTAATAAGTGCGACACTACAAGTGTTTTCGTATAACTATCTAGTCTAATTAATTTCTCATCTAATCAAGCACCATTAAATTAGAAACGAAATAATAAACTACCTACACATCAAAAGCCTCAGCGATAATAGCTTCTTGCTCTTTTCTTGTCTATAGAAATAGGAAACACGCCTTTGAGACGAGGTCCTACACTATCTCAAACTCATCCCATGGCCACACTGTACCAAGTGTTCGCTTTTGCTTTTGTGATCCAGCATACACCAGATGCTCAGTATAAACGTCTTCCTCTGATACTGCCTTAAAGTAGTTAAGTCCATCAAATAGCTTAGGCATAACTGTACTCGTGCCTTTTATCTCACAGATATGTACGCCACTATCGCTTTCTACTATTAGGTCTACTTCTTTGCCATCGTAGTTATTCCAAAACCAATAATCGTCATGCTTATACTCATG
>JBDNFQ010000167.1:0-9543 GCA_041689715.1 Bacteroidia bacterium | reverse complement strand
CCTATGTGTGGAATAGTAGCCTACTACGGGCCAAATCAGGCCTATGATTTCTTAATAAAAGGACTGCAAAGACTAGAGTACAGGGGGTACGATAGTGCAGGTATAGCCTTGCTAAATGGAGACCTAAGAGTCTACAAAAACAAAGGTAAAGTTTCTGAGCTTGAAGCTATTGCAAAAGGCCAAAATTTGAGTGGAAGCAGAGGTATAGGCCACACCAGATGGGCAACACACGGAGAACCCAATACAGTAAATGCTCACCCACACCTATCACAAAGTGGCAACATAGCACTAATACATAATGGCATTATAGAAAACTACGATACTCTTAAGAAAGTGCTGATAGCAAGGGGACATGTATTTAAAAGTGATACAGATACAGAAGTTCTTACTCATCTCATTGAGGAAATAAAAGACAAAGAGCAAGTAGATTTACTAGAAGCAGTGCGACTCGCCCTAAATGAAGTGATTGGTGCCTATGCAATAGTAATATTGAGCAAAAACGACCCTAATACTCTTATAGCCGCACGTAAAGGAAGTCCACTCGTAGTAGGCATAAGTAACACACCTGGAGAGTTCTACCTTGCAAGTGACGCTTCACCTATAGTGGAATATACCAAGACTGTTAGTTACCTCAATGACAACGAGATAGTAGCTATACACGACGGTGAAATGACAGTGAAAACTATTGACAATGTAACTATATCTCCATTTATTCAAGAACTTAAAATAAGTCTCGATGCTATAGAAAAAGGCGGATATGAGCACTTTATGCTCAAAGAAATTTTCGAACAACCTAAGTCAATTTATGACTCTATGCGAGGTCGATTCGATCCTGTGAACCTCACATTCGCTATGCGTAGTCTGGAAGAATACGCGAGTAAAATTAAAAATCTAGATAGGATAATAATCGTAGCATGTGGCACATCTTGGCACGCAGGTTTAGTAGGAGAATACCTCATAGAAGAGTTTGGCAGAATACCCGTAGAGGTAGAATATGCATCTGAATTTAGATATAGAAATCCTATTATAACCGAAGATGACTTAGTGATAGCTATATCGCAAAGTGGGGAAACAGCAGATACGCTAGCTGCAATAGAACTAGCCAAAGAGAAGGGTGCTACTATATACGGCATCTGCAATGTAGTGGGAAGTAGTATTCCTAGAATGACACACGCAGGAGCATACACACACGCTGGGCCAGAGATAGGAGTTGCTTCTACTAAGGCATTCACAGCTCAAGTAACGGTACTTACATTACTAGCACTAGGTATAGCAGACATTCGTGGTAAAATATCTCGAGAACGTCTCAGAGAGATGTTTGCAGCACTAGATACTATACCCCAGAAAGTACAAGAACTACTGGAAAGCTGCAATGAGAAATGTAAAGAAATCGCTGCGGCTTACGTCGATGCACCAAACTGCCTCTACTTAGGAAGAGGATATAATTTCCCGGTAGCTCTAGAAGGAGCACTAAAACTTAAGGAAATATCATACATACATGCAGAAGGATACCCAGCTGCTGAGATGAAACACGGTCCTATAGCCTTGATAGATGAAAACATGCCAGTAGTAGTGGTAGCCACTAAACGAAATTACTACGAAAAAGTACTTTCTAATATACAGGAAGTGAAAGCACGAAAAGGTAAGATAATAGCTATTGTGACGGAAGGGGACGAAAAAGTAGCGGAAATAGCTGATCACTTTATCGAAATACCAGATACTGAAGATTGCCTTACTCCTATATTAGCCACTATACCACTGCAATTACTGTCTTACTACATAGCCGTAATGAGAGGATGTAATGTAGACCAACCAAGAAACTTGGCAAAGTCTGTTACGGTGGAGTAAGGTTATGGGTTGATTATCCTTTTACTCCCTATCAGGGCCAAAAATATTTCTAACGCCTTATTATAATAAAGGACTTTTAGCCATTCGATACACTCCGTTTTATAAAATAAAGGTCTTATCCATCTATTGAAAAATGAAGAAAGGATTATTAAGAAAGATATTTTTAAGCCTAAATGTCTATGGCTTTAAACATTCGATTCTTATCTTAACCTTGTATCAGGACTTATAAATTAGATTTGACTACCTTTTTTCTAATCGTGAAAGATCTTAGTAAGGTCTTCATCTCTGATAGGCTTAGTAATGTAGTCCATAACAAATTCATTGCTTTCCGCTCTTTTCACATCTTCCGGATTTATAGATGAGCTGAGCATATGTATTTCCATTCTATTTCGTTTTTCCTCCTCAACCTCTTTATACAGCTCTAAAAAATCCCACCCGTCTACTATTGGCATATTGATATCTAACAGAAGGATAGATGGCAAATCTTCAACCTCAGTAATTTTAATATAATCTAATATCTCCTCACCATCAGTAAAAATAAGCACCTCTGAGGCCAATCCTAATTTTTCAAATTTCACTTTTGTCGTAAATTGAAAAATGCTATCATCATCAATAATTGCTACTTTCATATTCATTTTATTATTACTCTTTGAGGAAGTCTAATGGTAAATATTGTACCTACGTTTGGTTCACTTTCTATACTAATATCCCCTTCCATAGCTTCTACCTGTGCTCTGGTAATGAACAGTCCTATTCCTCTACTATCTTTGTTTCGATGAAAAGTTTTTCGTAATCCGAATACCTTTTCTCCATGCTTCTTTAAATCTATTCCCAAACCGTTATCTGTTACCGACAAAGTAAAGTATTTCTTATCCTGATTTGCTACAAATTCAATGTTAGGGTTTCTTTTGTCGTGAGCATATCTTAGTGCATTAGAAAGTAGATTAAGAATAATACTATCCATATACGTTTTGGACGCTTTTATAGATGAGATACCATTCAGCTCTATATGTATTACAGCTTGTTTATCCTTTACCTCTTGACTAAGACTGCCTTTTGCCTCCTCTATAAGTTTGGCCAAATTAATTGAAGTAACATCTTCATATGTCTCGTTTTTAATTTTCACTACATCTGCTAGGTCGTTTATAGTATCCAAAAGGTCTATACTCACCACATCTAACTTTTCTAAAAGAATATTGAAATTTTCTTTAGAAGGTTCGTTGTTGTAAAAATCTAATAATGCCCTAATATTTCCTGCAGGAGACCGTAGATTGTGAGAAGAAATATAAGCGAATTCCTTCAGTTGTTTTGTCTGTACCTCTAGCTTGTCGTTCATACTAAGCAACCTTACGTTCGTATTCTCTAATTTCTGCTTCTCCAGATTAATCATATGTTCTGCTTTTTTGCGTTCTGTAATATCGATAACGCTCGTACGTATAATATTACTCCCATCATACGGCAGCCTGACCAAGCGTACCTCACATGGAATTGTTCTATTATCTTTATGTCTTACTACCCATTCATACACTACATTTTCGCCGCCTACTGCTCTATCCATATACTCCTTAGATAGCTTAATACTACTGCTCCCATCAGTCTGGATTAGAGGGCTGAGTTCTCCTAATTTTAATTGCCCTAGCTCTTCTCTCGTATACCCAAAAAGCTCTTCAGCCTTCTTATTCACATCCAGATATCCCATTGTATCATAGTCTAATAGTAAGAGTGCTTCTGTTGCATTTTCCACAATAATCCTAAACCTTTTCTCACTTTCTTCAAGAGCATTACGATTTTTTACCTCCGTAGTAATGTCCTGGAAAGTAACTACCGCTTCGGTAAATATTCCAGACTTGTCATATAGTCCTCTCACAAAACAGATAGTATCTACCCGAATATCTTCGCCAGATACTAACTCTAGATTCAAATCAAAGTATTCATAATTACGAGTCACTAAGCCAGCCATTAAATCCTTTAAGTCTTTTGAGTCCTGAGTACTTACGTACTTCTTTAGATCACTTACAACTAAGTTTTCTTCTGTTTTGCATACCAACTTATTAAAAGCCCTATTCTTGTTGACAATATCTAACGACTGATTTATAACTATTATGCCTGAGTAGTTATTCTGAAAAATAGACTTATATCTGAACTCACTCTTCTGCAAAACTTGCTCCATCTCTATCTTTCGCGTAATATCTGTAGAGATAATAAGCAGTTGGATAGTCTTTCCTTGTTTATCTTTTAATGGTATTTTCTTAGTTTGAAACCAATAGAGTGTTCCGTATTGATCAGTAAATGGCTCTATAGGTATATGTGATTTTCGTCCAGTTTCAAAAACCTTGGCATCTGCAGACATTATCTGATCTGGGTTCAAAAATAGTCCGAGTTCTAAATCGTTTTTTCCTATTATCTCTGCTTCTTCTAATCCTGCTAAATCGCACATAGCTTGGTTTACTAACTGGTAAACACCATTAGCATCTTTTACAGATACTAACTGGTTTAGGTTTTCTACAATATCTCTGTACCGGGGATCTCTTTTATAATTCTTACTTTTCTTTGAAAATGCACTTAATATTTTTTGCCAAATATCTCTTTTCCCTTTGGTTGACTTCAGTGAATACATTATGATTGATTAGCGAAAGCTTGTACCATCAAAGATATACATTATAAACCGTACCCCCTTGTTTCATAGTTAGTAAATTTAGACCTAACCTTGCAATCTGTAAATAGAATTGGTCCACTAGCTATATGCACATTAAAAAATCAGTATACGAAAAAGCAATATTAGACATCTTCAGAGCAAGGGCAATGGCCGCCATATATGAGGAAAATAGGCAAATTGCCAGCTATGTGCACTCTACCTCCAAAGGGCACGAAGCTATACAACTAGCCACCGCATATCACCTAAAAGAAATAGACTGGGTAGCCCCTTATTATCGTGACGAGAGCATACTGCTAGGCATAGGTATGAGCCCGTATGAACTTATGCTTCAATTGCTGGGCAAGAAAGATGATCCGTTTTCCGGAGGCCGAACTTACTACGCTCACCCTTCGCTACTAGCAGATGATAAACCCAAAATAGCACATCAAAGTAGTGCCACAGGCATGCAAGCTATACCAACTACAGGCATAGCTCATGGGCTACAGTATCTTAAAAACAATAATCTGAACGAACCTGGAACCAGCGGGTCCATAGTAGTATGCTCTATAGGTGATGGCTCTATGACAGAAGGTGAAGTTTCCGAAGCTTTACAAATGGCCGTATTACACCAACTACCGATTCTCTACCTTGTACAAGATAATGACTGGGGAATATCTGCAACCGGAGATGAAATGAGAGCTATGAATGCCTATGAATTTGCGGCAGGATTCAAAGGTTTAAGAAGGGCACAAGTCAATGGAAGTAGTTTTACCGAAAGTTATAACGAAATGAACAAAGCCGTTAGATGGGTAAGAAAAAATCAAAAACCCATGATAATGCACGCCAAAGTACCCTTGCTAGGACACCATACATCTGGGGTACGAAGCGAGTGGTATAGGGACGATCTAGAAGAGGACCAACAAGACGACCCGCTAAAGTATCTTCTAGCAGAAGCACTAGATAAAGGCATAAAACAAAGTCTAATAGATAAGCTAAACGCTCAAGCAATTAGCGATGTAAAACAAGCTTTTGACAATGCTGTAGCTGCAGAAAATCCTGATATAAGTGCGGTTATGGACTTCGTACTAGCACCTACGGATATAACAGATGAAGTAGGCGAGCGAAACCCGGCTGGTGCAGAAACTATAATTATGGTAGATGCAGCTTTACATGCTGTAGATGAGATACTTACTGACCATCCTGAAGCACTTCTTTACGGACAAGACGTAGGCCACAGGCTTGGCGGTGTTTTTAGAGAAGCAGCTACATTAGCTAGCAAACACGGAAAACACAGAGTATTTAATACCCCAATACAAGAAGCATACATCATAGGATCCACTGCGGGTATGAGTGCTGTAGGTTGCAAGCCAATAGTAGAGGTGCAATTTGCTGACTACATATGGCCAGGAGTAAACCAACTAGTAACCGAACTATCCAAGAGTAACTACTTAAGTGGTGGCAAGTTTCCAGTACAATCCGTTATTCGTGTGCCTACCGGGGCATATGGTGGCGGCGGGCCATATCATAGCGGCACTAATGAGTCTTCTATACTTCCTATCAAGGGAATAAAAATAGTATACCCAAGTAATGCAGCAGATATGAAAGGATTAATGAAAGCCGCTTTCTACGATCCAAATCCAGTTGTAATATTTGAGCACAAGGGTATATACTGGAGTAAGGTCCCAGGTACAGAAGGTGCTAAAACTCCAGAACCAAGCAAAGACTACAGAATACCTTTAGGTAAAGCCAGAGTACATCTGAGTGCTAGCCAAGATGCCATAGAAAACGGGGAATCATTAACTATAATAACCTACGGCATGGGCGTATGGTGGGCTTCTAATGCGGCTAAATCTTTTGATGGCAATGTAGAAATAGTAGACCTACGAACTCTAAGTCCTTGTGATGACGAGGCCATATATACAGCAGTAAAACGACACGGAAAGGTCATAGTACTTACAGAAGAAACCTTGAATAATTCCTTCGCTCAAGCAATTGCTGGTCGTATTCAAGAGCATTGTTTTCAATCTCTTGATGCTCCTGTTAAATGTATTGGGTCTAAAGATGTGCCTGCTATTCCTTTGCACGTAGATTTAGAAAAAGAAATACTGCCCAACGCCGAAAAGGTGGCACTGGCCATACAAGATTTACTAAATTACTAATGAAAACTATACGTGTAGGTGGCGTTCCCGAGCATTTTAACTACCCGTGGCACTTCGGTATAAAAGCTGGCGTTTTTGACACATATGGCCTTAATATTGATTGGACGGATGTGAAAGATGGCAGCGGTGCTATGTGCAAAATGCTAGAAAATGACGAATTAGATGTTGCACTAGTACTTACAGAGGGCATAGTAAAGCACCTCCATAATGGAGGGAGTAGTAAGATAGTACAGCAGTATGTAAAATCCCCATTAATATGGGGAGTACACAGTAAAGCTAACGAAATTTTCCGAGTAGAAGACCTTGCCAAAGCCCGATTTGCTAGAAGCAGAGTGGGAAGCGGTAGTCACCTAATGTCTTATGTACACGCTGAGCAAAAAGGGTATGCTATTTCCGAAGAAAATTTTGTGACTGTAGGTACCATAGATGGAGCTATGGTGGCCTTCGAAGAAAATGAAGCAGATGTTTTACTTTGGGAAAAATTTATGACCCAACCCTATGTGACACAAGGAAAAGTAAATCGCATTGGCCAATGTGTCAGCCCTTGGCCTTGTTTTATGCTTGTGGCTTCCAAAAAGTTTTTAGAACTACATTCCGAAATAGCTCAGACCTTGTGCACTGCCATCTTACAATCATGTGAGCAAGTAACCTTGCGTGAAGATACCGTCACCCGAATAGCAAAAATGTATAGCCTTCGAACAGAAGGAGTAGCACAATGGTACGATACCGTAGAGTGGCAAACCTCCCCTTGGCTTAGTAAAAAAATGCTGCAAAATGTAATCAATACTTTAGAAAGAGTAGACCTGTTAAATACCGCTCCAATATCTCCAGAAGATCTTTGCTCTTCTATGAGTCGGTTGTATTAAAACTGATATTTTAAATTTACCTCAATGGCAGGCTTCAGTCCATTACTCTCATATTTAAGAGTAGTCTCATTAAAGTTAGAATCATCTACAAAAAACGAGGTTGCTTCTACTTTTATTTTTTTAGAAAATCCAAAGCCTGCAGTCGCCATATATCCTACACTTCCATTAAAGAAAACTCCTGCACCAAGCGAATGCTTTTTATTGATGTTTGCGATGTTTTGAAAGCCTATATAGTCTAAACCTGCAAAATCTAAATTGCCTATATGTAGCGAATGCATTAGGCTCACTTTCTTGGAAACCTGCCACTCATATACTATGTTTATGTTTGTCTCTAGCCCGAATGTGCCTTCTTTCAATATCACTGAGGTGTCCTTCCTTACTAGCATAGTATCGAAAATTTCGAGCGGAAAAGGATGAACCGCAGGTTTGTTTAACTTACTAAATGCTATACCAGCAGAAAATCCATTATACTCATACCCCATTGCAAAACCTAGATCTATCCCAGTAGACTTACCCATTAAGGATGAATCTGCGTAGTAAAACTTATTACGGGCAAATACTTTATTAAATTCTGTCAAATTGACTTCATCCGTATATTGTCCTACATTAAACCCAAAGACTAAGTAGTTACCCTTTTCTAGCTCTAGTTTATAAGAAGCATAGGCCTTAAAACTTGTATTCTTACTAAGTCTATTCTCATATTGAGATGCGAGCAAACCCACTCTAAACTTATTATTTAATTTGAATTCGCCAAGAGCTAAAAACCCGTCAGGAGTTGCCTCTTTAGTAAATGGACTTAGCAAGTATGATGCACTAACTACTCCTTTATTGAGATCGTAATTTTGTATAGCTGGGTTTAAGTATCCCAGAGGTTTATTATTACTTACAGTACTTATTTGAGCAAGAGAAACTAAACTGCAAGTAGCCATAAGGCCTACTATTACTATTCTTTTCATGTGTTTTTTATGAAGTCAAAGTTTTAGAATCGCCGAGATTATCAAGCATATTTACAACGAGGTTCTCTAAATTATATTTTTCTTGCCATCCCCAGTCTGCTCTGGCTTGCGTATCATCTATGCTGTCTGGCCAGCTGTCTGCTATTTTTTGGCGGTGATCTATAGCATAATCAAGAGTAAAATCAGGAATATGCTTTCGTATCTCCGCGGCTAGCTCTTCTGGATTAAAAGAAGTACCCGAAATGTTGTAACTGCTTCTTATTTTTATGCTTTTTGAAGGAGCGTCTGTGATTTCTAAGGTGGCACGCACGGCATCTTCCATATGCATCATAGGTAGCGTTGTCGTTTCATTTAGAAATGAGGTATAGCTCTTAGTCTTCAGTGCTTGGTAAAAGATATCTACGGCATAGTCTGTAGTACCTCCACCTGGTAGCGATTTCCAGCCGATAAGGCCAGGGTAGCGTATACTACGTACGTCTAGTCCATATCTATTGTAATAATACTCGCAGTATCTCTCTCCTGCTAATTTCGTAATTCCGTACACCGTGTTCGGTTCTAAAATAGTACTCTGCGGTGTCAGTACTGCTGGTGTAGTCGGTCCAAAAACAGCGATAGAACTTGGCCAAAAAATCTTTTTCGCACCATACTCTAAGCACGCATCAAAAATATTGAATGTGCCGTCCATATTGAGCTCCCAGCCTAACTTTGGATTCGCCTCAGCGGTAGCACTTAGCAGTGCTGCTAGGTGGTACACTATAGTGGGTTTGTACTTCCCAAAGACTTCTGCTATTTTCGTTTTATCTAAGACATTCAATATCTCAAAACTCCCATTTTGGAATACCGGATTATCTGACTTACGAATGTCACTAGCCACTACATTAGCGGCTCCATAAATGTTTTGTAGGTTTTCTACAAGCTCCGTGCCCACTTGGCCACAGGCCCCTATTACAAGTATTTTTTCAGCCATAGATTATAAGATTGTAAAAGTATGAAAACCCATCGGACTTAGTGCCACCTCTTTTCTCCTGCAGGTATTGCTACTTGAAGGTGGTTTTCCCTAGGTGGTATAGGGCAAGAGT
>JBDNFQ010000166.1:0-10687 GCA_041689715.1 Bacteroidia bacterium | reverse complement strand
TAATAATAATAATAATATATGGGATACTGGTGACTTTTTATCAAAGAAAGAACCAGAATTAATACAATTGTCTAACGATATTGAAATACGTCAATATTGGGATAAAGATTTGATAATCAACGTAAAATAAGGTTGCTAACATACTTTTAAACACGGGTAGTTAATAGATGACTATAAAACACATTAAAGCACCTAATTATAAATTATACACCAATCTCATAATTTAAAGCACTCGATCTTCACATATATATACACTTATATACACAGCATCCTTATTAACATTTACTTGTGTATTTATAAGTTAACTATTAATTAATTAATGTTAACTTATTGAAAAAGAACATTATAAACACTTAATATCTGTTAACAAAATGTTACCTATAGAATACTAAAATTTAATTACCACCGAATCCACAGAGTTATAATTATATACTACTAATCATTTTAAAATATATTTAGTAAATAATAAGACGGTTAATATAATTTTATAGTTTGATGAGAAGGGGCATAATGTTTTCTTTGCAAAGCAGAAATGAAAAAACGGATAGATCAAATAATTAAAGAATCAAAAAAAATTAATATTACTTCTAAAGAAAATTTAGAATCTTTTAAATTAAAATTTTTGGTAAAAAAGGGATTAGTTAATCAACTGTTTATAGATTTTAAAAAATTAAGTGCTGAGGAAAAAAGTAAATGGGGAAAAGACATTAATATAGTAAAACAGACTGTAGAAGCAATATATAAAGAAGCAGAAGATAAAGTAAGTGTAACCTCTAGTAATAAATTAGTACAAGAAATAATACCTGGTTATTTTTCTAAAATAGGAAGCTTACATCCTATTAGTATTGTGGTATCAGAAATGACAGAAATTTTTGAACGTTTAGGGTTTTCTGTGGCTACCGGTCCAGAAATAGAAAATGACTGGCATAATTTTTCTGCTTTAAATTTTCCTATCAATCATCCCGCTAGAGATATGCAAGATACTTTTTTTGTAGAAGATGAAATAGCACTTAGAACACATACATCATCTGTTCAAGTAAGACTGATGGAAGAAGGCAATTTACCGATAAGAAGTATAATGCCCGGTCGAGTTTATAGAAATGAGGCTATTTCAGCCCGTTCTAACTGTTTTTTTCATCAAGTCGAGGGTTTATATATAGAAAAAGGAGTTTCTTTCTCAGACCTTAAACAAACGCTATTTAATTTTGTCCAAGAATTTTTTGGAGATAACACTAAGATAAGATTTAGGGCCTCTTATTTCCCGTTTACAGAACCAAGTGCAGAAATGGATATATTTTTAGGGACTGAAACAGATTCAGACATTAAATTAACAAAAGGAACTGGATGGTTAGAAATTTTAGGATGTGGAATGGTTGATCCTAATGTTTTAGAAAACTGCAATATAGACACAACACAATATTCAGGGTTTGCTTTTGGTCTTGGTGTAGATAGAATAGCGATGTTAAAATATGGAGCAAAAGACTTGAGGACATTCTTTCATAATGATACGCGTTTCTTAAATCAATTCAATAGTGCTTAGTTTATTCCCCCGCTTGTAGTAATAAAGCATTTTTCATAGAATCATATCTTTCGTTATCTCGTTTTAGCATATTATCGGCTTTTAAATCCTCACTTAGTTCGAGTTCTTCATTTATATTTTTGTCATTACCACTTTTAGTTGAACAGCCTATAATTAGTATGGTAAATAATATTGATGCTATATATTTCATATACTAGCAAATATAAAAAAAGGGCCGTTCATTCGAACGACCCTTTTAATTTTTTTAAAGGAAGATAGTATTAGTGACCAGTAGTCTCTTCTACTTCTTCAACAACTTCAGTGGTAGCTGCAGCATTAGAATCGGAAGCCTCATCATTAGATTCAACAGCTTCTTCCATCATGTCAGTAGCATCTTCGGTAGCATCAGCAGCTTTATCAGTAGCACTGTTGCAAGCTATGAATCCCATAGAAACGATAGCGAATAGAGCAATAATTTTTTTCATTTTACGCGTAAATTTTAATTGTTAAATATTTAAATATGTGAACAAATATACACAAACCTGATAATTTAATGACATTCTATTTTTTTCTAAAATAAAGACGAATAGGAATACCGCTAAAATTATAATTTGCTCTTAACTGATTTTCTAAAAATCGCTTGTAACTATCTGGAATATATTGAGGTAAATTACAAAAAAAAGCAAAACTAGGACAGTGTGTGGGTAGTTGAGTAATGTATTTTATTTTAATGTACTTTCCTTTCAAAGAGGGAGGGGGTTTACGCTCAATAATAGGTAAGAAAAATTCATTGAGCTTAGATGTGGTTATTTTGGTTTTTAACGACGCATGTACTGCCATTAGTTCATCAAGAGCCTTTAGTACTCTTTGTTTTGTGAGAGCAGAAACAAAGAGTACGGGCACATCTGTAAATGGAGCAATTTTTTCTTTCACTAAAGCTTCGTATTCTTTAGCGGTGTGCGTGTCTTTTTCAATAAGATCCCATTTGTTAATAATAATAACAACGCCTTTACCGTTTTTTTGAGCTAATCCAAAGAGGTTCATGTCTTGAGACTCTATGCCCCGAGTAGCGTCTACCACCAAGGCCACTACATCTACATTTTCTATAGCTCGTATACTCCGCATCACAGAGTAAAACTCAATGTCCTCGCTTACCTTGCTTTTCTTACGAACTCCCGCTGTGTCTACTAAATATAGATCGTGATTAAAAGCTTTATATCTTACAAAAAGGGTGTCACGGGTTGTACCCGGTATGTCTGTTACTATATTTCTTTCCTCTCCCAGAAGCGTATTACAAAATGTAGATTTACCTACATTGGGTCGACCCACAAAAGCAATTTTAGGGATATTGTCATCTAATTCTAGTTCGCCCTCTGGTAATAGGGGTACTAAATCATCAAGCAGTTCACCGGTTCCGCTTCCTGTAAGAGATGAGATGGGGTATAGCATATTTACGCCTAAGCTATAGTAAGAGTTTGCCATAAACATTCGTTCATCGTTATCTGCTTTATTGGCGACAACAAGATACGGTTTTCCGCTTTGTCTTACAATTTGAGCAAAAGCGATATCTAAATCATTAGGATCTAAAACAGCATCTACCATAAACAAGAGTACGTCTGCTTCTGCTATGGCTAGCTTCACCTGCTCACGTATGTGGGTTTCAAAAATATCTTTACTATCTTTTACATACCCGCCGGTATCTACCACGGTAAATTCTTTACCTATCCAGTCGCTTTTTCCATAATGTCTATCGCGGGTTACGCCGCTTACATTATCTACTATGGCTTTTCGCTCACCTATAAGCCTATTAAAAAGAGTTGATTTTCCAACGTTGGGTCTTCCAACTATCGCTACTATTCCTGCCATTTTATTAATGTTTTTCTAATTGCTATGTCTCTGCTATCCGCAGCCTTTTTTGTAAATGTTAGAAGATCTCCGAGAGATTTTGCCGTTTTACAATGCGGCAAAGGTAAGTGTAGAAAACTACTTTTTTATATACCCAAATCGTTGGAGTTGTTGATCGTCTTTTCTCCAGTCTTTTTTGACTTTTATTGAAAGAGATAAAAACATTTTTTTATGAATAAACTTTTCGATTCGATCACGAGAGGCAATTCCTAAATTTTTAATAGCTGAGCCGCCCCTGCCTAGCATTATGACTCTCTGTGAGTCTCGCTCTACATAGATAGTCGCATATATTTCATCTAGCTTTTCTTTCTCTACATATTCTGTAACGTGAACCTCCACACTATATGGAATTTCTTTTTTAAATTGTGTAAGAATTTGCTCACGAATCATTTCGCTTACCAAGAAGCGTATATTTTCATCACTTATAGACTCCGTATCGTAAAACGCAGGATGTTCTGGTGCTAAGTTTACTAGTGTGTTTACTATGCCCTCTATATTAAATTTTTCTTTAGCACTTACAGCAAACACTAATTCGGTATTGAAATATTCTTTGACCAATACTATGTCTGCTTGAAGTTTTTCTTGATCTTCTACCAGATCAGCCTTGTTCATGGCTATTACTATAGGACATTTTATTCTGTCTTTGTAGGCTTCAAACTCTTCTACCTTTGGATACTGACCATCTAAAATAAGCAGAACCGCATCTGCATCTTCTAGAGATTCATTTACCGCACCCATCATAGCGTCTTGCAGCTTATAGGCAGATTCTTTGATGATACCCGGAGTGTCCGAAAACACCAATTGATACTCATCGTGATTTAGAATTCCTTTAATACGGTGACGAGTGGTTTGTGCCTTTGGATTGGTAATCACTAGGTCTTCGCCAAGTACTGCATTTAGAAAAGTAGATTTTCCTGCATTGGGTAGGCCTAGTATCGTTATGAATGCTGATTTGAACATTGAGTGCAAAGGTAGGCCAAAGGTGTTTGTTACAATTTGATTAATTAACAAGCAACTAAATTACACAGCAAGGGCTCTTATCAATAATCCACCAACCAAGAGAGAAACATGAAAGTAAAACAGATAAGAAGATTATTTATAGTCTTAGCCCCTCTATTGACCAGTCAATTTACGGCACTAGCTCAGGATGTAAATTTTGAGATGAGTAAGACAGAAGGTTGTACGCCTATGCACGTGGTCTTTACTAGTGAAATGCCAGAAGGAGCCGCTATGCTTTGGGATTTTGGGAATGGAAACACAAGCAGAGAGAAAAACTCATCTAGCAACTACACTACCGGAGAGTATAATGTAAAACTCATTGTATGGAATGCACAGGGTTTAAAAATGGGAGAAGCAACTAAAACCGTAAGCGTCTTCCCTAAACCAACTATAAATTTTCAATATAGCAAGACCAGGGGTTGTGACAACACCAACACAATACACCTTGAACCTAAAGGTCGTCAAATGACCAGTTATGTCTGGGATTTTGGGAATGGCGATTTTTCTAGTAAAAAAGCACCCTCTATTAATATCACCTCTGACGCTTACCTAGCCGTTTCGCTAAAGGTTACCGACTCCAACAACTGCGAGAATGTCGTTACTAAAAACGTGCACATGAGCTATCAAAAAACGGAGGTTAAAATAATAACTTCGACTAAAAAGCTATACTGCACCCTACCAGCCAGCATCAAGTTTTCGTGTCAAGGCGTAAATGCGGATTCTAAGTACAGATGGAGTTTTAGTGATGGAGGAACGGATACCGTAGCTAAACCTCAACGTAGCTTTGATCAGTCGGGAGTGTATAATGTAAGGGTATGTGTAACTGCAGCAAACGGCTGTACATATTACGACCAAGTTAAAAAAAACATAATATGGTTGGGAGACATAAAGCCAAGCGTAAAAACGAGTACACTGTGCCAACCGGGCAATGTGGTGGCGGAGGGCCCTCGGATCAATGGAACAATAGCTTCTACTCACGTAAATTGGGATTTTGGTACTGAAACAAAAACAGGCAACATTGTAAATTACAGATACCTAGACTCGGGCTTATACAAAATAAAGGCGTCAGTAAGTTTTAGTCATAACTGCTCTTTTGAGCACATCTTAAGTGTACGGGTATACAATGAAATGGAACCCGAAATCAAAAGGAAAGTCCTACAAAAATCCTTTTGCAGACCATTTGAGATTCAGCTAAAAGACTTGAACCATGATGAGAGAAACTATTGGACCGCAGATGGAAAGAGTATTAAATCAAAAGACACAACTATTTTTACCGGTAGTGCGGGCCCACATTACATCACATATCCGTATGGGGAGTTTAACCAATGCTTCGTCCATGACACTCTCTATATAGAAGATAGAGAACCAAAGTTTGATGTAGAAATCAATTGTAAGGGAGACAGGTGCAACATACGAGACTATGAGTTTAGCACAAAACAAACAAACGGGTCGGCCTGTAGATACCATTGGTCTGTAGAAAACGAAACGCTATCACAAAAAAGCAGAGCAGCATATACCTTTCCAGACATTGGAAGCTATACGGTAAAATTTGTAGCGACAGATAGTTTTGGCTGTTCTTTTTCTAAATCTATACGGGTAATTGTACCCAGAAAACCAGACGCCCCAAGCATCAATAGCGATGTACGATACAAAGATTGCCCGCCCGCACAATGCAATTTTTCTCTAACCAACAAAGACCCTATCCCCATAGCTGCTGTGATATGGAGCTTTGGCGACGGAAGTCAGTCTACACTCATTTCCCCGCAACATTTTTATTATAAGATTGGTACCTTTTCTGTTGATGCAGAGGTTACTTTCAAAAACGGCTGTAAATCGTCAGTTAGCGAGAAAGATTTTATAAAAATAGGTGGCCCAAAAGCCAAGCTTTCCGCGTCCAACTTAAAAGGTTGCGTGCCACTACAGACCCAGTTTCGCTTGTCAGATTTTGAACAAATAGAGTCTTATATCTTAGATTTTGGTGATGGCACTAAAAAAGAAGGATCAACACCAGAAACGATAGTGCACTACTATCCTACAGAATCAAAGATGTACGAGCCCTCGGTTATCATAATAGACTCAAACGGATGTGCTGACAACATAAAAGCAGGAGCGGTACAAGTGTATCCAAAAATAAAAGTGTTGGATCTAGAAAGTAAAGGAATGTGTGAGAATGGAATACTCAAGTGCAAGGTTAAAACGAGCAAGTTGGGTTCTGAAAGCTATACTAACGAATGGTATTATGACGGTGGATATACGGGTAAAATGAACGAGTTTTTCAAAGCGTGGCCAGAGAAAGGAAATCATGTTATAAAGGTAATATCGGAAAGTACATTTGGGTGTAAGGACACCTTTCAAAAGCAAATAAAAATATATAGTATAGATGCTATTTCTAAAAAACTAACAGACACTATTTGTCTTGGTCAGCCCATCTCTTTTACTCAGGAATCCGTATCAGATATAATCATAACGAGCACCCGCTGGTTTGTCAATAATCAATTGGCGTTTGAAGGGCAAAAATTCGATAGTGTTTTTTTAAAACCAGGGGCTTATGGAATTGGTTTTATGGTGACAAATGCCGCAGGATGTAGAGACTCTATATACAAGCAACGAGCAGTTTATGTAGGGGATAGCTCTAAGCCTAATCCTGTAAATTCCTATTTGGCAAACACTTTAGACACGGATAAAAATGAGATACTATTTGAAAGCACACAAACAGACGATTTTATTAAATACTACGTATGGAAGGATGGGGATAGTCCTTTGTTAATAGATTCGATAGAAAGTAAAAACGCAGTAAGCTATATAGACAAAGCAAAAAGCAAGACCCAAAGCGATTGCTATAGAGTTGGGATAAAGAACCTTTGTAATCTAAGAACAGACTACGAGTCCTTAAAAAAACACTGTACAATTCACCTATCTACAAAGCCAGATACTAATCAGGTGTCTTTGTCTTGGGGTTTATATATAGGAAGGTCCGACATAAAGAGCTATCAGGTTTTTCGTAGAGACAATGAAAGCCAACACAAATTAATAGGGAGTACAGCATGGAACGAATCAAGCTTTATAGACTCTAGCACTGTTTGTCATACGGATTATGAATATAAGGTCAAAGCAGAATTTTTTCAAAATGACACACTGTATTCTAACAGTAATTCTAGCAAAGAAAACCCACCATTCAAAAACAAGATTCCTGAGCTATATCCCTTCCTTGTGAGTTTAAATAACAATGCACTTCTAGAAGTTTCATACTCTGCTTACCATCCCAAAATCTCAAGTGATTTTGATTCGGTGTTTATAGAAATAGCAGGTCCGAATGGGTACACCAAATATGACCAGCGGAGTCTAAAAACAGACTCTATTGGGTATTACCCCATAAAGAATGCGAAAGGTGTTTATACTATTAAATCTAGTTTCCAAAACGAATGCCAAGAAACGAGCAGCCTCTCCAAGACTTGTAAAACTATTCATCTGTCTGTTAGCCTAAATGACGACAAAACACCAGAGTTGCACTGGAGTGCGTATGAGTATTGGCCAGAAGATGTAGGCAGATATGTTATTCAGAGAAGGAGTGGCGATGGTGTGTTTGAGGACATAGATTTTGTGTATGGGCACACCTTTGTGGACCGAAATCTCCCGACAGGGTGCTTGTCTTTCTTGCAGTATCGGGTATTGGCAGTTGCCAATGCTTCGATGGTCGGTCACTATAAAGTAGGTAGCGAGACAAACTCTCTTTCAAATATTGTGGCAATTATCACCAAGCCCTTAGTTTACATTCCCAATGCTTTTACACCCGACAAAAACGGTCTGAACGAAACATTTGGGGCGGTAGTTTCATACTATAAAAGTGTAAGCTTAGATGTGTTTAACGGCTACGGACAGCTTGTTTATTCTGAGAGCAAAGCATGTTCTGTAAGCTGGGACGGAAGCTATAAAGGAGAAGATGTGCAAGCAGGAGTGTATGTTTATGTATTGCAAGTAGAGGGGTTGGATAGTGAGGTGTATACATACTCAGGCAACCTACATCTGCTTAAGTAGGCAGATTCTCTAGGAGTTTATTTTTGCTATCTTTGAGTAATGAAAACATGGAGATTTTCGGCTTTCTCACTATTTGTTTTATTTAATACGTTTGCTTTTGCACAAATTTCTAAACCAGAAAAGGGGAGTGTTTGGGTGTATGAGTATCGCAACATTGGTTCTCGCGGACCCGTACTATCCACATATGATAGAGACAGTACGGTAGGCGGAAAAAACGGAATGGTTATTTCCGAAAAACTGTATGATGTGTATACGGATCCTGGTAGGCTAAACTTAGTAATAAGAACACTGACAGGAAAAATACTATATATAGAAGATAGTGTTGTTTATTATTTTAGTGATTCGCAATATGACACGCTGATAAATTTTGGAGCCGCCGTAGGTGAAGGTTGGACCAATGACGCTTTTGAAGATTTGATAACTGTAAACGTGTTAGGAAAAGGAGCGGACTCCTTACTAGGGTCGTTTTTGGATATAGAATATTCTTTTTGGCAAGATTGGACTTATAGAGATACCGTATACGAACGATTACTAGGGGGTAGGGAATACCCCATACCTAGGGATTATTTAAGTTCTCAATTAGACGGTCATGAAGGAGGCCCACTTACCTGCTTTAGCAATAGCAAAGGACGATACAGCGAAAAAACCTGGACAGCTGGCGGTGTAGCATGTACAGATATAATAGACAAGCTAAGTGTGGGTGAGGTTAGCCAAACTAAACTCTTTAGCCTGTATCCAAACCCAAGCAACGGAACTATTCGAATCTTAGGAAACAGACAACCTCAAAAAATAGAGATTTTTAGTGCGATGGGGCAGCGGGTTTATTCTTCGGAAAACACATTTGAAATCGACAACCTCTCCCCTCAATTCTATTTCGTAAAAATATGGAGAAATGACGGCAAAGTAGAGTCACACAGAGTGGTAGTGGAGTAGGAAAAAGAAAAACAAAGTTTGCTTTTTAGGGCGTATTTACTCCCCAACCAACTTCCTATACGGCACCTTCATTAAGTACTGAGCCTCCAGCGTAAGGTGCCCAAAGTCTGAGGAAACCTTGCCGCGGAAGAGGTAGACGCCTAGGCCTTTAAATTTATACTTTTGAGCTATAAGCGGAAAGTGTACACTATCAAAAAACTGACCATTCAGATCCATAAAAGTGCCAAAGAACATTTCTTGCTCTACACGGCCTTTGGTAGTCGTACGCTTCGTATGTACGAGATAGCCTAGGAGTGTGACTGCCTTTCCTAGATTCGCTTCAAAATCTGCACTTACCATATTACTTTTTGCTCGCTCATTTTCATCTATCAGCTCAAAAGGTGAACACATAGGAAAGCCAAGATATTCTATCTCGTCCAGTACGTCTTCGTATGGCACAGCGTCAAGCTCTGGAATAGTGACTTTTTTGGTATTTTCTTTATTTTCAAAAAGACTTAGTAGCCCCACCCTTCCACCACGTTCAGGACGACTGGCTACTAAGAGAAAATGTGCTTTCCATAGCAGCCAGTGTTTGGATTTTCTGGTAAAGCGAAACGCATTGATACGGATAAGAATAACGGCCTGGTCTAGACTTACGGATACGCGATGTGTAAAGTTTTCAAAATCAACAAACTCACCTTGGGTTTTCCTCGCCAATAGCAAAGCGTCTATCACCTTAGCTCCCAGCTCTGCCACATGTTGAAACCCGAGGAATATGGTTTTACCTGCTATGGTAGTTTCGTAGGTGCTGCGGTTTACACAAGGCAGCACGACTTCTGCTCCCTTTAGTCTAGCCTCTTGTATGTACTGCTCTGTGCGGTAGAATCCGCCAAAATTATTGACCGTAGCCACCATATATTCCAGAGGGAAGTAGGCCTTCAAGAAAAGACTCTGATAACTCTCCACGGCATAGCTAGCGGAGTGTCCCTTGGCAAAGGCGTAGTTGGCAAAACTCTCTATCTGTGTCCATATTTCTTTGGTGAGCGTAGGGTCGTATCCCTTCTGTTTGCAGTTGTCAAAAAAGAGTTTTTCTACAGTTTTAAATTCCGTTCGCTCTCTGAATTTCCAACTCATTCCGCGTCTCAGAATGTCAGATTCTTCAAGTGTAAGCCCCGCAAAATAGTGAGCCACTTTGAGCACGTCTTCTTGGTACACCATCACGCCGTAGGTATCATGCAGTATTTTGCCCAGCACAGGATGTGTAGCTGCTCGTGCCTCCAGATTACGGTGTCGTTTTATGTATTCGGTCATCATTCC
>JBDNFQ010000165.1:0-2366 GCA_041689715.1 Bacteroidia bacterium | reverse complement strand
TATTCCTTGCAAGAATCCTCTGTACTGAATCGAACATAGAACTCTTGGGCATTTTGTCCTTCGAAATTGATCATATTATTACCACTTTATTGACTTACAACATACAACTTTATATGTATCTATCTAGCGACCTCTATAATTGCGTTTGGTTATTCATCACAAACGGACCGTACTGTGCCAAAGGCTCACCGATAGGTTCCCCACTTAGTAGTATGTAGCGAGTATCCGCAGTCGCATATAGTGCTATAGCCTCGCCGTCTAGCTGGTATACGCCCATGTCTTTGGTAAGTAGCTGGCCGCCTCGTGTTTTTAAAGATCCTTCTAGCACATACACTAGGGCATTAAAAGAAGCAGGTATAGGAATAGATACAGAACCCTCCTTAGCTAGCTCACCACGCAGTAATAGCTGAGGGCTATAGGTTGGAGCGGCTCCTCTAGTTCCTTTGAACAGGCCACTTACTACCCAGATTTTACTTTTTTCTTCTTCTACCAAAGGCGTGTCTTCTAGGCTAATGGGTTGGTAGTAGGGTGCAGCCATTTTGTACTCGGCTGGTGCATTTACCCAAAATTGGATAAACTCGAGTTCACCACCTTCCTCTGCTAGTTTTTTGGGGAATCGCTCGCTGTGGGTTATTCCTCTGCCGGCAAACATCCACTGCGTGCCACCTGCACTTACCGTAGCTCGCTCACCTAGCGAATCTTGATGACTCACTGCACCTTTGAAAACAAAAGTAACTGGTGAAAACCCTCTATGTGGGTGTGGTCCTACACCTATATCCTGTTGACGTTGGCCCCCGGGAAGCATTTGATGCCAATGGTGTATTAGCAGAAAAGGGTCTAAGCTTTCCAGTGTATTGCAAGGTAATGGCTGGTCTAAGAGGTGACCGCCCATATTTACTTTATCTGCTGTTATCGTATGTTGTAGGCTCCGTGATGTCATGATGTTTTGCTCAATATATGTATATACATCGATTTGACGTAAATTGTTTTAGATACTGACACAATGAGGATATTTGAAGCAATAGTAAATCGGAGAAGTTCTTACTCTTCTATGTCCGAAGTGGGCCTATACCTACGGTGCATACCTATGAGTAGTTTACGGATAAGCTGGTCTTTGCATAGTCTATAGTGGGTGTGCGTAGGCTTGCGAAAAAGTGCACTTAGTTCGTGTTTGCTAAATTTCATATCGCCGAGCATAAGAGTCTCTAGTATATCTTCATCTCGCCAATTCATTGCTATTTTAAATTTGCGTAAGACTATATTATTGGTGAGAATCTTTTCTGCAATTGCTTGAGCACCTTCTTTTTCCCCTCTTTTAGTATTGATAAATCCGTTTAGAAAAGTAGCTAGCTCTTCATGAGTAGCCTCTACAAAACCATCGTATTCATCGCGAAGCAGCAACGATTTTACTTGCTCTCTTGTGACTTGCATACCCCCAGATGAAAATAATTCCATCATCTGTATATCATTGAAATCAAAAGCGTATCGCGTGCGGCGGAGTATGTCGTTGGTAGTCATGTATGCTTATTTACGCCACAATAGTAAGGTAAAGTAGTTGTTTCTAAAATGGGATACGTGTTGCTTATCGACACTTAGACCAAATTAATACAGATGATATGAAGATGATTTTTTTAAAACATCTTCATATAGAGGATTAAAAAAGCAGTTTTAGGGCTAGTTTTAGCTTTTTACTAGGCGTTTAGTTACAGTGCCACTTTTAGATTTTAGTTGTATTAAATATACCCCTAGTGCGAGAGGTGAGAGATCTAGACTTTTTGGACTGTTAGGGATGGTAAGCACTATCTCTCCTTGTGTATTTATAAGGGTAGCACTATAGTTCTGTAGCGATGTCTGTATTTTTACGTTGCCTAGGGTAGGATTAGGATATAGTACTGTTTCAAATTTACTTTTTTCAAGACTATAGCTGCTGCCTATTACGATTTGGTTAAGCACGTAAACAGAACCGTCTGTGGGAATGCCAGTTATGAAAGTATCGTAAATGTCATCAGATAGCACAAGAGAAGGATTAGCCGCAGGACCGCTCAAAAGTTCTACTTGGGCTTCTAGCTCATAAGTATCATAATTATAGCTTTCTAATAGACCAATAAAAGGACCTGGAGCACCATCAAAGGAAAGGATGAAGTTAGAGATTGAGCTAGGCCCGAGGTGTATCTCTATGGCTCCTGTCAACTCATAGAGCCAAAGCTGAACATTTACATAATCTGTGGATACGCCATCCTCGTCAATGTCACTATAAAATCCTGCATTCTTCCATTCGATTTTAAGTATTCTGAAACCCGTTGTACCCTCAGTTTTGTAAGATATCTCAGAAAGACCGCCAGCTTCTGGCTCATCTAGATCTAAAT
>JBDNFQ010000164.1:0-2123 GCA_041689715.1 Bacteroidia bacterium | reverse complement strand
CTGTAAGTTGATTTCTAGGTATCTTCACATCTACATTTTTAAGGTTGTGTAAATGAGCGTTTTGTATGTCTATATATTTTTGTTTTGTCATGTAAGTGTCTTGCAATGTCCCAAAGGGGCACAAATTTGACCTAAATAGTTCAATATAGAAACAATAACTTGGGAGTTTAGATTTTTAAATCTATATTGTGGTAACATTAAAAAAGAAAGACGCTTATAAGATAAACCTATACTAGTTAAAAACACACAGTTTTCATTTTTTTTCAACTAATAAAGTATAGGTATTATGCAGTCTTCAAAAATCACAGATCAAAATCTAGTAAAACAATATGTACAAGGCAACGAAGCGTGTCTTGAGATGCTCATTAATCGTCACAAGGATAGAATTTTCACTACTATTATTCTTATTGTTAAGGATAGTTATATAGCTGAGGATCTTTTTCAAGAGACCTTTATCAAAATCATCAAAAATCTTAAAAAAGGGAAGTACAACGAAGAAGGAAAATTCTTACCGTGGGCTATTCGTATAGCTCGTAATATGGCCATAGACTATTTCCGCAAGATGAAGCGTATGCCTACCATTACAGGTAGTGATGGTGAAGACGTCTTTCGTAAGATTAAACTCGCGGTAGATAATCGTGAGGAGGAGATGATTCGCAATGAAAAAGAGACTATGGTACGTGATGTCATAAGCAGGCTACCAGAAGAGCAACGCCAAGTGCTTATCCTTAGACACTATGGCGATCTTAGCTTCAAAGAAATAGCCGCTATGACTGGAGTAAGTATAAATACTGCCCTAGGTCGTATGAGATACGCTCTTAATAATATGCGTAAGATGATGGAGCATACCTCTATAAACGCCGCATAGCAAGATTAAAATAATACCAGAGAGACTCCTTTCGCTGTGGCGACTGGAGTTTTTTTTATGTTTTTTGTCACACTGAGCGGAGTCAAAGTGCAGACGAAAATAGTCATGACGAAAAGAAATATAACTCAACGATTTTTTTATTATCCATTATCTGGCGATCACACATAGTGATAGGCGAACAGTCCTGACAGGACGTCGTATCCTGCAGTTAGAAGAACTCAAAGTGTAACATCGGTTGTCAAGCTGAGTGGTCCTTCAGCTGACGGATTATACCGAAGCACGACCCAACCGATCTACTTCCTTTAGCATAGTAGGGATACGATATTCACCATGCATAGCTAGAATACACCCAGCAGCCTCTTCTAAGTCTGTACCTATGGCAGATACGTACAGCGGATTTTCACTTTCCCCTCTCCTTACCTCTCTTACGAACTCTGCATTACCTTGAAAACTACTTTTGGCTACGCCAATGATAGGATACCTCTGATCTACAGCTTCATATACATATTCACCTAGGCCTTTTTTACCTTCACCCAATTGTACGTGACTATCCAGTACAATACAATCTATCTTATACTTCCGGACCTGGTCTATAACAGCCATCACACACGGTAGCTCACGCTTATAGAATTCTCCTGGCACATACTCCGCTACCCCATCTACGCTAGCTTCTATCACCTTAGTAGGTGACTCATCTTGCCACTGAAAGAATACGCCCACGCAGTTAGCGTAAGTTTCATAGTAATATATGTCTATAGCGAGGTTCAATTCTTTTTTCAAAATTACACATTAAAATCCTTCCTAGTCATTATTCACTCCTCACTCTATTTATCCACTACCTTGTTTATAAAAAAATAAGCGGCTCCATTCACGTATAAACACTACGTATACTACATTTGGACGGTATACCGGATTGATTATACAATGTCGTGTAAATAAATTGAAATGTTTTTGATTAGAATGAGGCGTCAAAAATTAGCATAGCCGTAGTTATAGTTATTTTTTTGCAACCAAATCATATCCGAAAAGAAGCGATTTATTGCGACATTTTATCGTTTATTGAGTATTGCACTAATGACAATATTTTTACCAAAGCTAAGTGGCTGAAAATCAATATAACGAAGATAGTATCCGGTCCTTAGACTGGAAAGAACACATACGCCTCCGCCCGGGTATGTACATCGGTAAGCTCGGAAACGGCTCATCTGCCGAAGATGGTATCTATATCCTAATGAAGGAAGTAGTAGATAACTGT
>JBDNFQ010000163.1:0-10523 GCA_041689715.1 Bacteroidia bacterium | reverse complement strand
TTTAAATGTGTAATCTACCTGTTTTGTCCATAAAACCTCGTGATCATCGTTGTTTTATCTTGATATAGCTCGCTATATCTGCACTAAAACCTCTCGCCTCCATGGTTTTATGAAAATCTGCATCTCAAAAGAATAGTCGAAATCAGGTTACCAGAATATTAAGTGTTAGAATGATTCCTTAGATAATAGAGTGTCAGGGTAGTGGCGTAGTAGCAAGTTTTAATAGGATGTAAGATACATGTTTTACAAATATGTGCTACTAAATAACCCGCCATCTTAATAGGATGTAATTTGCTCAGAGCTGAGTTTAGAATACCGTTTTTTGCATCGCGGGGAGCATCTAGTGTATCGTCGCCTAGATTTAGAATATGCTCTAGGTAAGCAAGGTAGCTTATCGTTTGGTTAAATTTAGAATAAGTACCCCAGTCACGAACCAATAAATTTTCAAGTAAATAGACTACGGCTTTTCCTTCAGCTCGCAGTGTTTTTACTATAGCTGCTGTACTTGTGCAATTTTGTTTTCGAATAGTTATTTCAATTATCTGCTTGCCAAAGAAGCGTAATTCTTCTTTTAGTTCACGCTCTTTACAATAGTTTACAAATGTAAATAACGAAGTAATACTTGCTGAAGTGCAGCTACATTCCAGGTTGTGTTTTCGGTTATATTGGATTATAGTCTGTGAAAAATGGAATAGATATTTACTCTGCCATAAGTCATTGAAAAGGTCATCGAAATTTTCAGCTAACTGCTTTTGTTGAGCTAGGCATAGGGAGTCTAGTTGCTGATCTATAAAGCATGCTACCGAGCCTATAGTATGAAATAGGGATGGACTAAGTGAAGTAGCCAGTTCCTTATCCAGCACCTTTTTTACCAAGTGCAAACAAACCGTATACTTACGTAATCTACTGTCGTCTACTAGGTCTGTTGAGATAGGTATGGCAATGCTGATACTCATTAGTCTGTTTTCAAAGAAAGCGTTTTTTCTTTAAAACTGCATAACCAGAGAGTAGCACATGGGTATTTTGCCTGCTTGTGTTTTAGCAACAAATTGCCCAGGAGCTCTCTCTATCATATCTTTAAAACAGTTGTGAGGGGAGTAGTCGAATTCTTCAAAATGGACCATTTTCAGCTTTTGGTTCATTAAGGCTCCTAGTACCTCAGTAAGCGGATGATTCCATCCTATTTCCGTTTGCAGTATGGTCGCATCTTGCTGGGCATACGTGCCGGGATTAGTTTCTATAATGGGTCCACAGTTAAAGTAAGAGAATACAGTATTTTCGAAAGTTTCGTCAAACATCCAAACTACGGGGTGCAGTTCTACAAAGATGAATTTGCCTTCAGGTTTCATAAAATAAGATACTATATCTGCCCACTTATCCATATCTGGTAACCAACCGATAGTGCCATAGCTAGTGAAAACAATATCGAATTTTTGAAAAATATGCTCCTTGGCACGGTATACATCACAGCACACAAATTCTGCATCTAATCCTAGTTGATTGTTGAGATCATTGGCCTTGGCAATGGAGGTTTCTGAGATATCAAGGCCCACTACTTTAGCTCCCATTCTAGCAAGGCTAAGCGTGTCTTGCCCAAAGTGACATTGCAAGTGCAAAATGCTCTTGCCCTTTACATCTCCAAGTAGAGCCAGCTCTATTGGCTTTAGGGTATTCTTGCCTGCCAAAAAATCTTCCATCTCATAGAAGTCGCTTTCTACGTGAATGGGTGTTTTCTTATCCCAAAGTTCTTTATTTATTTTTAAATAATCTTCGTTCATTTTATAAGTTCTAATGCCTCATTTACAGATGCTACAGGTAGCTGGCAAATTCCTTTTTGGCACACATAAATCAGAGTTTTCCCTTTTGCAAATCTGTTAGCCATCAAGGGAACGTCTGATGATTTTTCGCTAAAGGCAATCAAAGTATTGGATAGATTATGACCTCTGAGTTTTGTAGCTATTTCTTCTGCATCCTTACCTACCACAGCAATCTCGTAATACGGCATAGACTGCTTTATGTGTGCTAGAGCCCAGTTGCTGTGCCCACCAGGGTAGTTAGCCATATTTTGCTGCACCTTGCCTACTAGATTCTCAGAGAGCGACAGGTAGTCTGTCTTGCCATATATTAGACCTACTTCTAGCAGTAGGTTTGCCATAGCAGAGTTAGTAGCCGGTATCACATTGTCATGTATTTCGGTAGTTCTTACTATCAGTTCATTTTCTTCATTGAAATAGAATATCTCTTTTTCTACATCGTAAAACTTGTCAATAGCTACTTGTGTAAGCTGTTGTGCCTTGGTAATGTAGTTTTCGTTTCCACTTATCTGATATGCACCTACACAGGCTTGGCCTAGGAAAGCATAGTCGTCTAGTAAACCCTTTATAGTCGATTTGCCATTCTTGTAACTGTGCCATACTTCTGCATCCGTAGCTTGAGCTGCTAGGGTAGCATCTAAGCACTCTAGAGCCATGTTTTTGTAGTCTTCATTTGCCGTGGCAGAGTAGGCATCGCACAAGCCCGAGATAAGCAGTGCATTCCAAGCCGTAAGGCATTTATCATCTAATCCAGGTCGTATTCGCTTACTTCTTGCTTTTAGTAGCTTAGAGTTTATACGGTCTATGTTCTGAGCTAGATCATCCGTAGTCATGCTAAACTTTTTTGCTATCTTTTTTGGGTCATCATCTCTTAATAAAATGTTATTTCCATGTTCCCACTTCCCTTTGCTTCCTATCTGGTAGTATTCCTCTGCAAGGGGATAGTCGTCTCCTAAAATAGCCTGAGCCTCAGCAGCCCTCCATACATAGAACTTGCCTTCTTCTCCTTCACTATCTGCATCTAAGGCAGAATAGAACATCTTACTTTTATCTTGCATTTCTCTACTAAGCCATTCGACCGTTTTTTGGATTACCTCTAAGTACAAAGAGTCTCCATATTTGTTATATGCTTTGGCATAGATGCTCAATAACTGGCCATTGTCATATCCCATTTTTTCAAAATGAGGAGCCTTCCAAAGAGCATCTACACTATATCTAGAGAATCCACCACCTATCTGGTCAAAAATGCCGCCATAGGCCATTTTGGTAAGTGTGGTTTGTATGAAGTTATCTGTGTACTTATCTGAGAAATGGTATGTGTAGTCCATTAAAAATTTATAATTGCTCGGCATTGGAAATTTGGGAGCCCTATTCATCCCACCTTCTTTCATGTCCCAAGAGGCTTTCCAACCTTCTACCGTTTTTACTAGAACTTTACTGTCTAGTTTTTGAGCAGCTATATCTGTAATGGCGGTTTCTTGCATGCGAATACCTGTAGTGAGTTTCTCAGCATATTCTTCTAGCTTTTCTCTATTGGAAGCATATTGATCGTCTACAGATTGAAGGAGCTTTTGCCATCCTGCTGGCGGATAGTAGGTGCCAGCATGAAAGGGTTTCCCGTTGGGCAATGCAAAACAATTTAGCGGCCAACCGCCACTGCCTGTAATAATATTAGCGGCAGTCATATATATCTGGTCTACATCAGGACGTTCTTCGCGGTCTACTTTTATACAGTAGAAGTGCGTATTCATATACTCTGCTATTACTTCATTTTCAAAGCTTTCGTGCTCCATTACATGGCACCAATGGCAGCTACTGTATCCTATACTAATGAGCAATGGTTTGCCTAGCTTTTTAGCTTCTGCCAGATTTTCATCGTTCCAGGCGTGCCAGTCTACAGGGTTATGTGCGTGCTGAAGTAGGTATGGGCTAGTTTCTTCTATTAATGAGTTGGTATGTGTATGCATTTTAGATTCTTTCTTTTGACCGCAAGATTGCAAGGCTATACATATGCAGGCAGTCATCATATAGTTAGATAATGTCATTTTAAGGGGGTAAATTAGGTCTAAATCATTTAAACGAATGGATAAACATCTGATTTTACTAAATTTGATACCCACGATATGCTCAAAAAATTATTTTTACTATTCTTTCCCCTAGTTTTTTTATTGCCAAGTGCAAATGCTCAATATGTTCAAATAGGCGATGGTGCGTTTGCTAATGGCAATTTCGGGCCTCTGACCACGGATACATTGCCGGCGTTTTATAGCAGGTTCGCTCATATTTATCCTGCAGCTTCTTTAGGAGATTTAGTACATGGAGATAGCCTATCTGCCTTAGTTTTTAAGCATAGAGCATTCGATTCATTAAGAGGTAGTTGTAGTGTAAAAATATATCTGAAATCTACATCTCAAGCAGATTTTGGAACTCCTGCTCTCAATTGGCTAGCAGAAAGCAGAAACGGCATGACATTGGTTTTTCAAGGAGATATAAAAGATATAGTTGGAGATAAGCCAGGAGATGCAGTGTTTGTTTTTAATCAAATAGGTAAATTTGGGTGGGATACCACTGGGATGGCTATTAATCTGGAGGTGCTAATAGAATATACACAGTCTACTAATCAAGTAGAAAGAATGAATTGGTATGTAGAAAACAGCTTTACTGTTCCAGCCTTTTTTTCTGCCAATGAGAGTAAGTTTATCTTCGGTTCTAGTACATCTGGCTTGGATAGTATTACAACCTCATCATCGGTTATAAAACCTACATTACGTATCTATATTAGTGAGAATACGGATGAACTAGAACTCGATAAATTGTATGCACTTGGCACTGTGCCTACTCTTATGAATAGAGCAGATAGTATCAAAGCTTTATTGACCAATGTAGGCAGTGATACTGTCTTCAATAGAAAAGTATATTTGGAAGTATCGGGAGTAAATAGCTTTACAGATTCTACGGTGATATCTAGCATAGCTCCATATCAAAAGGCGTTTGTCTATTTCACCAATTATCAACCAACTAACTTAGGTACGGAATCCATAAAAGTAACGTTAGGTGCAGATAGTGTTCTGACTAACAATGAATTAACTAAGAATAGAACAGTAAGTTACAATGTGTTTTCTCATTCTGACCCATTTGCTGGAAGTAGTGGTGGCGTAGGTTTTAATGGTTCTACGGGTGATTTTGTGGCAAAGTTCTATGTAGACGGTATTAAGTACCTTAATCAGATAAAGGTAGATTTCAATCTAGGAGGAAGATCATTTCAACTTGCTATGTGGGATGATAATGGAACGGATGGCCTCCCAGGAACAGAACTTTTTGTTTCTGATACAGCTATATCCGTAGCAGGCACTTTTATAATGCCAGTGTTGCCAAGAGTGCAGGTCTCAGGAGGATTTTATATTGGAATAAGACAAACATCTGGGAATAATGTTGCTTTCAGTTTTCAGGAAGAATCACCTATAAGACCGAGCACGTTTTTCTTTGCGTCTCCGGCACAAGATACCAATTGGGTAGCCTTTTCGCCAGGCTTTGATTTTAACTTCAATGTGCAACCTAGACTGCAAGTAGCTAATGACTTAGCCATTCTGAATATCATTTCTCCTTTTGCCAACCAAGCGATTAAATATAGTACTAGTGACTCTATAGATATTGCGGCTTCTATCATCAATTTTGGCTATCAAAATCAGGCATCCTTCTTGGTTAATATGGATATTAAAAACAGGTTTAATCAAGTAGTCGCATCATTTAGTAAGGTCGTAAGTCTACCGAGTGATGATACGCTTCTTATTAATTTTGGAAAATTTAGTAGATTCAATCTAGGGAAGTTTACCGCAGAAGCGTCAGTAGACTTAAACACAGATAGCGTGCAAGATAACAATACGAAGTCTGTAGATTTTTTCCTTATAAAAGACCATGATGTCGCTGTCGATAGAGTTTTTTCTCCTCGAAACAATGACACATTTGAACTCAATAGAGAAGGTTTTGCACCTACCGTTCGTGTGATTAACTATGGTGAGATTACACAGAATAACTTTAAAGTAGTTGGTGAGTTATTAAATGCATCTGGCGATGTGCTTAATTACCAAGAGACTTTTGTTTCTCTAGCAAAAAACCTTAGTACAATTCATTCTTTCGATACTATGTTTCTAACCCAGGAAGGTTGTTTTACATATAGAGCTTACACCTTATTGGATAGAGACTCGTTTCCTATAAATGACACTTCATTTGTTCGTGTCTGCAGTAAAAAAATAGACGATATAATGATGTTAAGTATATCAAAACCTAAGGATAATTTCAAGTATGCTAAAGGAATAACTCTTGAGCCTTTTATAACCTATAGAAACGACGGCAGAACAAATCAAGATTCTACCTATTTTTATGTATCTGTATCTGGGGAAGCTGGTGACATAATCTATAGAGACACTGCTCTGCAAGCCACAACATTTTTCACCACTGGTCAAGCTATTTTTAAAGACTTAGTACTAGACTCTTTGGGAGACTATATTTTTCAGGCTATAGCCTACATACCTGATGATCAGGTAAGAGCCAATGATACTTTACGTACCCAATATAGTGTGGTTACGGGAAACGACATAAAACTTGTCTCAGTCATAGAGCCAGGCAATACGAAGCGAGTAGGTACTGCTTCTACTAATCCAAAAGTTGTAGTTAGAAACAATGGTGCCAATGCCTTGGTTGCAGCTCCTATAAGTATGTCCATAGAAGATAACACAGGAGCAATGATATATACTGACAGCCTATTGCTTGACCTGGGAAGTTTTACTTCGGATACTTTTGATTTTAAGTTGCTTAGCTATGATATTTTGGGAGATTACTACGTGGAAGTAGTAAATGACTGGAGCTCGGAAGACGAACCATCTGAAAATGACACACTAAATGCTACCTATATAGTTCGTTACTCTAAAGATATATCACTTATAAAACACTTAGCACCAATAGCCAATGATACAGTAGAGATAGATGAAGAAGTAAGTCCTAGTATTCAGCTCGTAAATTTAGGTGTAGATACTATACAAGAAGTAGAGGTGCTCGTGGAGATAGAGAATGCCAACAGCACTATTGTGTTTAGGGATACATTGAAAACGGCAAATCTACCATCTAATTCTGCTGTCAGTCTAGTCTCAGACTTGGTTTTTGCTACGCAAACTAAAGGAGTTTATTCCATGACCAGTAGGGTGATGTCTGCAGATAATAATACGGATAACAATATACTAACTACTAATTTCATAGTACTACTAAGAAAGGATGCCGCTATAGTAAGCTCCAATCTACCTACGGACAATCAAAAACTCTACTATAAGACCACGTATAAGCCTGAGGTAAAGGTGAAAAACAATGGGAGCGAGGAGATTACGAATACTGATGTATCGTGCATAGTAACCCTAAAAGACGGTGATGTGATTTTCAATCAAACCAAGACAGTTACCATGCCTGCAAATAGCGAGCTTGTCGTTAGTTTTGATAGTACACTAACGCACGATAAGTTAGATAGTGCTTTGGCTCGGTTTGCTATCCAGTCTCCGCAAGATCAAATAAAAAGCAATAATGATTTATTCGTTGACTTTCAGTTTGTTATAGGACTCGGCGTTTCAGACTTTAGCTCTTTGCAAGCTGAGGTGTATCCTAATCCATTTACTACACAGCTTCGTATAAAAGCGATACAGCCTGTTATAGCTATACGAGTTATAGATCTAGCAGGTAAAGTAGTGTATGTAGAAGAGGTTGCTAAAATTATGGAGCTAGATATTTCCCCTATACTAGCATCGGGTCAGTATATCTTAGAATTAGTTTATGCTAAAGGCTCTGACCGATTCCCTATCATAAAATCAGATAACTAGATAAGGGGAGATATAGCAGAAGGGGGGTAAAGTTAGATAGCTCTTCTTACTAATTAACTAAACCTTATTATCTTCTATAAGATAATCAAAATTAAGGCAGACAGAAAGATAAGTCGTTGATTTTGAGTATTTCATTACCAGTGCTGCTTTTTAGGTATACTTGAATCGTATATTTTCGGGTACAATCTAGCTTAGATTTATTGAATTTTATTCGGTTCACAATACTGTTTGCGTCTTTTTTGCCACTATCTAGTTTCTTCTTAATGTTGAAAATTCCAAGGAATTTTTTAGTGTAATACACCGAGTAGCTGATTTTTGCTTTGTTTGGATTAAAGATAATCGCTTGATTACTATCTATATTTAAAATTTTAGCTGATGAAATTGAAAGTTTTTGCACTTGACCAAGCTCGTAGGCTAAGTCAAACTGAGCAACACCGTATCCACGTATTGAGTCTGGAGATTCAGCGTGTAATGCAGTAGTTTTTATCAAATCTCTTATTTGCTGTGGATTTAGTTCTGGATAAGCTTGTAAAAGACATGCCACCCCACCTGCAGCTATAGGAGTAGCGTAGCTTGTTCCGTATCCTTGATAGTAACTTCCGCTAGGGCTTGCTACCCAGGCTTGCACACCACAAGCTGCGATGTCTGGTTTTACCACACCGTCAGCATTATAGCCTTGGCTTGTGAATTTGCCAGGTTTATTTTTAAGACTCACTGCTCCTACAGAAAGTACTTCTGCAGCATCTGCCGGAGTACCTATTTTTCGCCATTTGTTATCTCCTTCGTTACCTGCACTATTGATTACCAGTATCCCTTTTTCTGTTGCTGTCTTAGCACCAATGCTGATATAGCTCGTTTTGCCATTAAGGTCTTTATGCGTATAGCTTAGCGTGGTGTCATCGTATCTATTATACCCAAGTGATGAAGTAATCATATCTACGCCTAGACTATCTGCTATCTCAGCAGCTTTGCACCAGTTTAATTCCTCTATAGGATATTCAGTAGGGCCATTTTCTGTTCTAAAAAGAGTGACATGTGCTTTAGGAGCAGAGCCAATATATTTACCCTTATCATAAGACCCAAAACAAGAAGCACACGAAGTACCGTGATTGTCTGAATTAGTCAACTCATTATCTAGGTCTACCAAATCATAACCGTAGGTTAATAGTCCATTTCCTTGATGTTTTACAAAAGCCGGAATTGTGTTTAGGTTTTTGAATCCTGCGTCAAATATGGCTATATCTACACCCGATCCATCAAATCCCTTACGGTGCAGTTCAATTACTCCTATCTGATTATTTTGACCGTAAGAAGCACCGTAATCACCTTCTGTAAGAGTAATGATAGTCATATCACTTTCTTTAAGTTTTAGAATTGGCGTCACAAAAGTGGGTGTTTCAATTACTCGTATTTTAGTGGCTTTGCCAGCATATTTTACTTGCTTCACAAACGGTAGCTTTTTTATATTGATGAGATCGTTTTTATCAGAAGAAACCACAATAGCATTGTGCCATTTAAGGGAGTATCTGAAGATAATAGTGGTATCGCTAAGTACAGCAGCTATATATGTGCTATTGACAGGGAAATCAGTCTCTGTCGGCTTTATCCCGTATTTAGCCCTTCTATAAATGGCTTTTGGGCTTAGGTGATCTTCTGCCTGTCCTACTATTTCTTTGCTATCAAATTGCACGTAAAATACATTTGTACTTTGGGCATAAGAGCTTGAAATAGGAATAATTAGGAATAAAGCAGCTTTACCAATTCGACTGCAAATACGTTTGTATATACTCATTACCATCTTTATATTTTCCGGGTTGTGTTTCTACATCTATAAGTTTTCTTTCTATCAATCCTATGCCTGCTGCATACACCTCACTTTCTACATTCTGAAAAAATGGGTCTACTTCATTACCCAAATCTATAATTACAGTATTAGAAAATACTAAGTCTCTAGAGATAGTATACGATTGGTCAAGATTAGTGATTTTAGCTTTTTGCGATGGTAAAGTATTCATTTGGTTTGCATCCCATGACTTAAGCTCTTTGAATGGGAAACTTAGTTTTACTTTTCTTATATCATCTTCCACTCTTTGATAGCTATAGTTATCTCGCTGAAGGGTAGCGTATCTAAGAAAAATCCAATTAGAACCGGAGTCTTTGGAGGTCTCTACAAGTGTTTTGTAGACCTTATTACCTGCATTATCTATAAAATCAGATTCTATAGTTTCACGGATTTGAAAGTAGGTAGTGTCGGTACTTTCTTTAAAATTGTCATGAGAAAGGTTTTTTACATTATAGACAATGTATTTTCCTATTTCTAAAGGAGCATACAATGGGATATTTATCTCTGGCTCCACTACACGCTTGCACGAAGCAAAACTGAGTAATGAAATGCAAAGAAATAAAAGGACATTATTTTTCAAAAGAAACAAGAGTTAGGGAGTATTTAGTGCCCTTCGGGTCGCTATCTACATTATTTATACCCTCCACGTATTGGAGGACTATCCCAATATTAGCAGCATATGTCTTACGATTAAAAAATGAATTTACTGCATTCCGCTCTCGTTTGGAGTATACAGTAGATGTGCTATCAAAGTTTTGACTGCCAACATACATAGGCGTATGAATCTCCTCAAAATAACAATCAACACTTTTTCTGTTGTTGAATTGATTACAATCCCATTCTCTTAATAAAACAAAAGGAAGGGTAAACTCTATAGTAGTTTCATCTTCAAATGTTTGTAATAAATCAATGTCTGTTTTAGTGAGGCTGTAGTTACGTTGAAAAACCCAATCTGTAAGCGAATCTCTTTTGACCGATCGAGTTACTCTATAAGATAATTGTCCT
>JBDNFQ010000162.1:0-14565 GCA_041689715.1 Bacteroidia bacterium | reverse complement strand
TTGCCAAACTTAGATACGAAAATGATACTGAGCAAGTCTAACGGACCACGTATAAATCTACTAAGACCAAACTTAGTGACACCGTATTGTCTAGCTCGGTGGATTACTACTTTCTCTCCTATTTTCTTATACCCGGCTCTATCTGCAATAACAGGAATATAGCGGTGCATTTCTCCGTAAACTTCTATACTTTTCACCACCTCATTTTTATACGCTTTTAGACCACAGTTAAAATCGTGCAAATAAATGCCGCTCATCTTACGAGTAGCCCAATTATATAGTTTAGTAGGAATAGTTTTAGTGATAGGGTCGTATCTTTTTTGTTTCCAGCCGCTTACCAAATCAAATCCGTCATCCCAGAGCATTTTGTGCATTTCTGGCAATTCATCTGGACTATCTTGTAAATCTGCATCCATAGTAAATACAGAATCTCCAATAGCTATAGCAAAACCTTCATTCAGTGCAGCAGACTTACCATAGTTACGTCTAAACTTAAGGCCTTTTACTTCTGGGAAACCTTTTTTTAATCCTTGTATGATACTCCAAGAGTTATCTGTACTCCCGTCGTCTATAAAAATAATCTCATAGGAATAGTTGTGCTCATCCATCACACGTTTTATCCAAGCGTGCAGCTCTGGCAATGATTCTGCTTCATTGAGCAGCGGTATGATGATAGAAATATTCACGTTATACGAGTATGTCCTCTTCCGTCTTTTTATCTTTTTGTACAGCACCTATTATCAGTGCTAGTATAGCATACCACAAAACAAGACCTAAAGTACTTCTTAGCTGGCCTACTATGCCTTTAGCTTGGCTTTCATTTTTCACTTTGGCTTGCTCCATAGCCTCATCTATAGCTTCTTGTGGAGCTCCCATTTTCTCCATAAAGAGTTCAGTTTGTAGCATCACTTCCTCAGCTAACTGTGCTTCCCACACAGGATCTATTACCGTCATAAAAATAGTATTGAAAACTAAAGTAAGCACGGCAGCAGTAACCCCTGTGAGCAATGCTGCTAAAAATGCATTGCCAAAAGTATAGGGTGTGAAATTAGCCTTGGTGTCTCTAGCTCCTAATATCATAAATACTATAGGCAAAGCCAGTAGACTTACTGCTAATAGCGTAACCCATCCTATGGGCCTAGCAAAATACATAGGGTCTATAGCATACAGAACTAAAAATACGATAATGCCTGCAAAGGCCATCGTCACTCCTCTTTTGATTGCTGGTTGGTATTTATTCATATATTTTTGATTACTTGCTTATTGTTAAAAACGGCAATAATTTTTCCGTTCAGTTCCTTATTCCATTCGTGGGTATTTTTAGATACCGACTGATTAGTAGAGGCATCAAATATCCAATTAGTTGCTTGATCCAGTACAGTAATATTTGCCTCTCGCCCCAATTCTAGATTAGAGGTCTTTTCTTGTAAACACGCATTGGGGCCAGTAGTAAGTTTTTCTACAAACTTGCTCAATTCAATATCCTTTTGCAAATACTTAGTATACCAGGCAAAAACCATTTGTAAACTCAATGCTCCAAAATCTGCATAGTCAAATTCTACTTCTTTATTTTCTATATTCTGTGGGCAATGGTTACTACAAATCGCATCTATAGTTCCATCATTTACTCCTGCTATTAAGGCCTTTCTATCTTTTGCTGTCCTGAGCGGTGGGTATAGTTTAAAGTTTTCCTCAAAAGAAAGCACTTCCTCATCTGTAAAGCAAAGATTGGCTATTGCTACATCACACGTTATTTTCAGGCCCTCCTTTTTAGCTCTCCTTACTAAGTCTACAGACTCCGCTGCTGATATAGCACTAAAATGTAAAGCAGCATCACAATATTTGGCCACCTCTATTTGCTCTTGTACATTTAGATACTCAGCTAGTGAAGACGATGTTTTGAGACCAGTGTGCAGCGTATTGGCACTTTCATTTACGAGGCCGTGTTGTTCTAGCGACTTATCGCTTGGGTGTGTTATTACACGTGCTCCAAATGGTTTGGTATAGAGTAAGGCTTTCTTTAGTAACCCATTAGATACAGATGCATCTCCATTAGTAAAAGCTATGGCTCCTGCACCATACATATCATACAGTTCTGCCAAGTTTTCTTTTTCTGCACCAGATAGCATACCTGTAGGTTTTAGGTCCACCAAGTGATACTCAGATGCTTGTTGCAAATATTTTACTCCAGATTTATCTACTATGGCCGGCTCACTGTTGGGCAAGGTAACTAGCTTAGTAAAACCACCTGCAGCTGCAGTATCCATAAGATTTTGCAAGGTGTCTTTATGTTCATTACCGGGGTCTGTAAGATGACATCTCATATCTACCCATCCATTGGTCACTATCAGCTCTTTACCTTCTATAACTTCCGCCTCAGGAGATTGCAAATCGACACCTATGGCTTGTATTATACCAGAGGTCACTAGTACATCTACTTTTTTCAAATGAAGCTTGTGCCCTGTTTCTATAAGTTGTGCGTTGCTGATTAGATACGATTTTGCCACTAGTGTTATGATTTTAAGAATCTGAGCAAAAGTATCTCTATCAGAAGAAAAATCAAACATAGAACAATGAAGACTTTCCACAGCGGTTTTCCAGAGCTCAGGGTATTCGTAGCATTCTTTATTACCGCAGAAGAAGCATTGTCTATAGACACACTTGCCCCCACATACTGCTTTTTAAGTTCAGAGTCGCTAGCAAACCGTTGCCTAGACTCCATTCTACTATAATTCAGGGCTATCTTACCTAGTGCCTTATTCACACTAGAACCTAACGAATAGATACCTGCAGTATTTATTTCTTCGTTTAGCCAAAAACGTAAACCTCCACGGCTATTTGAACTCTCTACCAAAGTCCTTTGCTCACCAAGTCGCAGACTCAAACTTTGCTCCGAACTGTTTCCTGCATTTATACCAATGGGTTCTTTGTGAAACAAGGGATAAGCCAGTCGCTGTTTTTCCGATTTACTAAAAGCCATTTTTAGCATAGTCACTACAAATAGCTCATGGGCTGCCACATTGCTGTAAGCCGCATCTAGTGGCATAGCAAACTGAAAAATACTCCCATTGCTAATTCTAGTACGTGCGAGTATAACCTGATCATCTTTGAGCGAAAGAACGGGCTGTGCTGCACCCAAGTTTAAGTCAAAGCATTTATTTATCTTTGGCAAAATTGCGTTTTGAGGAATACGCGTATATACATCTCGTATAAAAGGCTGCTTCAAATTATCAGGAGTAATAGTAATATCCTTATTAATCAACTTACCGTATGTCGCTGCACTTAAAGTACTTAGTGCTTTGTACTGCGTAGGATTGTCAGACGGGACAATAGCAACCACGCCCCCTTTTTCTGCAAACTGTCTCAATTGTTCTACAAGGCCGCTACCTATCTCCTTTAGTTCATTTAAAACTATGAAATCGTATGCATTAAATTGTCCGTAGTCCACGCTGCCCTCGTCTACTTGTTTGAGTGTAAATATCTCGTCGCCTTCAAAGATTTTATTGAGCTCAGCTACCCTTCTCCCTATTTGCAAAACACTGATGCTCGGTTTTATCTCCAAGGTAAAAAAGTAATTATTATCAAACGTCACAGGCACATCCGAAAGACTAACTTCTCCGTCTATCCAACCTGTTTGTGAGCTAGTAAAAGACAAACTAAGAACTTCTTCTGACTTAGCCGAAATACCAAAGCTCTCTACACCCTGCTGTACTCCATTTATTCTAAGCAATACGGTAGACGACTCTACTCTTTGGTCTCCATTATTTACTATTTTTACATTTAGTTTTACTGGAACACCCGGTCTCACTACAGGCTCATCTAGCCACACAGAGTCTATACTTAAATTTTGTAGAGCTACAGGAGCCGTTCTGAATAAGTGCATATTGACACCGCTATCTACTCTTGTTTCCTGCAGTATTGCACCATTCTGAAAATCACTAATCCCAAACACATGATGAGAAGCAAATCCCTCGGATACAAATTTATTCCTTGCTTTTTGAACTACAGAATTTATATCATTGGGATGAAAATCTACTTCCAAATCATCTACTATTTTCGTAGCGTTGGCTGGAGTAAAAGTCTGATTACTAAAAGGGCTCAGTGCATTATCTACTATTTGAATCTCTGCATCAGGCGGCAAATTTTGCAGTATTTCTCTGGCCATATTTTTTGCATTTTCAAATAACTGACCCTTCTCGCCTTCGGCACTCATACTCTGCGAATTATCTAGATATAGACTAATTAATTGTCTTCCATTCTGCAAGCCTCCTTGCGGAATATACGGCCGTGCAAAAGCCATCACTAAAGCTGCCAAAGCCAAAATTCTAGAAGCCAAAATCAGCCATTTTTTAATTTGACGTGTTTTTCTGCTCTCCGTTTGTATCTCTTTGAGCATAGCTACATTGCTAAAGAGGACTTTTTTATATCTTCGAAAATTGAATAAGTGAATAATAAGTGGGATAGCTATTAATAGCAACGCCCATAGAAATGTAGGATTTTGAAAATTCATCTATTATTCACTGCGAATTTACGCAGCCTTTAGCTAGAAACGAATTTTAAATACAACTGCGTGTGTTAACCTTTATAAGCTTGCCAAAAACTCATCGAAGGAAAGAGGCTCAGAATAATTGAAACCTGCATAATAATTACACTGTAGCTTAAACTGAACGGCATTTTTTGCATCTTTTTTAAGCTCTATCATTACATTGCCGTAGCGTTGCACGTGCTTACCATCACTAAAAGAGGGTTTTGGCTTCAAAAAATAAAACCAAGACTCTTGGGTACTACCGCTCTTTCTCTGGCAGGTATGCTTATTGGCATGTAAAATATAATCATCTAGCTGCAGCTGAGTTTTGATGTAGTCTATCAGAAAATGATGAATATTAAGATTTTTTTGTTCCCCTACTTTTATCACTATTCCACGAGTCTCTGGCTGATTAATAGCATAGGTAGAAATACTCTCATTGGCCGTTTTGGCAGTTTCCCACTCGGTCTGCAGATAGAGTATTAAATCATTAATAGCAGGAAAATTATGACACATTTCATCTGGAAAATTCTCAGGCCTTTTAATGGCTTTAGTATAAGAAAAGTCCTCGCTTTCTAGCTTGGCAAATAGATTTTTGAAATAGGATGGCATAAAACCTAATGTATATAACAATTTTGAATTACGTATGTTTGCAGCTAATATTTGAAACTATCTATAGTCATAGTAAATTACAACGTAAAACACTTCTTGGAGCAATGCCTAAGATCTGTGCAGAACGCTGTTAACGAAATAGATACAGAGATTTTCGTAGTAGATAATAATTCTGTAGATGGCTCAAATGAAATGGTAAAAAACCTTTTCCCTGATGTCATACTTATTGCCAATTCTGACAATGTAGGCTTTAGTACGGCCAATAATCAAGCTATAGAAAAGAGTACAGGTGAGTATATTTTGCTCCTAAACCCAGATACCATAGTACCAAAAAATTGTTTTACTAAATTATTAGCCTTTGCTGCTAGCAAGTCAGATTTAGGTGGATGCGGAGTGCATATGGTAGATGGCCAAGGAAACTACCTGCCAGAAAGTAAAAGAGGCTTACCCACACCAGAAGTTGCCCTATACAAGATGATAGGCTTGAACAAACTATTCCCAAAGTCAAAGAAATTCGGAAAGTATCATTTAGGTTATCTCCCTGAAAATGAAAATGCTGAAATAGATGTGCTATCAGGAGCATTTATGCTGCTGCGTAAAACAGCTTTGGAAAAAGTAGGTCTACTAGACGAGACTTTCTTTATGTATGGCGAAGATATAGACCTCAGCTATCGCTTAACCCAAGGAGGATGGAAAAACTACTATTTTGCAGACACTAGTATTATTCATTACAAAGGAGAAAGTACTAAGAAACAAAGCACCAACTACGTACGAGTATTTTATAAGGCGATGATCATTTTCGCTGAGAAGCATTATAGCGGAAACAACAAAAAGTTTTTTAAACTATTCATTAACTCTGCTATTTATACAAGAGCAGGAATAGCTGTGGTAGTCAATTTCTTTAAAAAATTCTGGCTTCCTATGCTAGAGATACTACTCACTTTTGGCCTACTCTACTGGCTCAAGGGGTACTGGGAAGAGCATATAAAAAGAGATAACGAACGCTACCCACTAGAGATGGTCACTATACACCTACCCTACTATACTCTAAGCTGGGTAATGAGTCTGTGGTTTGTAGGCAGTTACAAACACAGATTCGATTTTGGTAAGCTAGTACGCGGTATTTTAATAGGAACAGCTATTATATCTATAGTCTATGGCCTGTTGCCAGATCACCTTCGCTATAGCAGAGGTATTATATTATTTGGCACCTTACTAGTACTGGCCTCACTCCTGGTATGGCGTAGCATTTTTCATTTTGCTAAGTATAAAACATTAGATTTCGGACAGCAATCTCAAACTAGAAGCATATTGGTGGGCAGTAAAGCGAAGTGGGAGCAAGTAACCAATTTACTTAAGAGTTACAACAAAGACTACCAGCAAATAGGCTACGTGTGCGACCCTAAGACTAAGGATAGCCAATGGCTCGGAGGAATACCACAGCTTAGAGAAATCGTAAAAATATACGGAATAAATGAAGTGATTTTTAGCAATGACAGCATAAGCACAGAAGATACTATGCAACTGATGGCAGAGATAGGACCACAAGTAAACTACTACACCATACCAGAAAATAGCAATTTTGTGATAGGCAGCCACTCTAAAAATGCAAATGGCCTATACTTTGGTGAGCAGATAGAGCTCAATCTTAGCACGCAAGAGTATCGCACACAAAAAAGGATTTTTGATATATTTTGGGCTTTGGCGAGTATAATACTTGCTCCACTACTTATACTTTTACCCAAAACACGCAAGTGGACTCTGAATGCTGGCCCAGTATTGATAGGGAATAAAACGTGGGTAGGATACAGTAGTAATAAGACTAGCAAACTACCCCGTCTAAGACCCGGTGTGTTCACAACGGATTACCAACTAGTAGAACCCAACGAGCAGTTCAGTCATAACCTAGATGTACTGTATGCCAAAAATTACAAAGTGGGTATGGATGTGCAGACACTTTTGCAAGCTAGTTCCAAATAAGACCATCTACCCATTCTTTTAGCTATCCGACTATATTTGTATGGGTTAGTAGTAACTTACACTTAATTTGAAAGGGAGAATATCATATATCATCGTGGCATGCCTTTGGTCTATTTTTAGTCTAGGGCAGAGTAAAGTCAATGTGACTATCACTAACCCTACAGATATTCACCTGTGCACTAATTCTGACTTTTTAACCGTAGAAGTACGCAATATCTCAGCATCTACGGTTAGTGGTATCGAGACCAAGGTAGAGCTACCCAATGGCATCGCCTACATATCTGGCTCACTGAGCAGTAGCAATGTTACCGAAAAAAATATCAGCAATTTATCACAACCCGTTTTTAATATCCCAAATTTAGGTATAACACAATCGGCGACCTTTAAGATAAAGCTAAACACGAGTTGTGGCTTGAGTGCCTTTCTGAATAACGGAGGCTTAGCACAAGCAAAAACTACCACTTTATACTCCGGCGGTTCTGTAAGTCAAAATTCTTCTGCATTTAATATCAAACAACCTTCATTACAAATAATGGGCATGACTAATCAGCTAAAAACAGCAGATTTGAACGAAGTATTTGAACGGAAAATTACCTTTCAAAATAATGGAGCAGGAAAACTTGCTAGCTTTAGTCTAATAAGGGAGTACTTTAGTGGGCAGCAGCTTATAGCTTCAAACGGTGGGACTATTACCACCGCGGGCGGCAAAACCACCTCTCAACTAGATAGCAACGATTTTAAAACAATTGGCAACTCAGATATATTTTTAGATTTCGGAGAGAGTTTTGTGTTTACAGACAGCATACGTGTGGTGGGCTGCACTAATCTATCGGCTAGATATATAGTAGAATGGGGATGCAACGGAGCCATTTGTGTGAGCAGAAGATATGGGGCCAATACTACGATTACCTCTAAGATAGCTCAGCTAGTCTTCTCGCGTACCTCTTCTACATCAACTTGCTTGTCAGACCAATACGAACACGATCAAGAAGTTGTGATTTTTAATAATGGTAATGATACTGCGAGATCTATGGACTTTAATGTTTTTCAAAATGCCGGTTCCGGGTACTATGCCTACGCTATATCTCAAATATTAACCAATACCTTTTCCTACAAAGTTTCGGGGAATAGTTCATGGGTAAATGCCACGCCATACAAAACCACAGCCACTAATAATACGTGGGTATTTGCTTGTTTAGGCAATAATCCCAAAGGAGAAGCTTACCTAAAGCTACCGAACATGGCACCAAACGACTCTATTACGATTCGATGGAAAACAAAGTCTTGTTGCCCTACTTTATGCAATATTAATTCGACAATATACAACCAACGATGGCGGTTCAAAACATCGTTTGTAGACCAATGTGGCACCGTCATTTACTCTGGGGAACAAGTTGGCTCTTACGGCTCGTTTCAGAGTATGGTCATAAGTAAGTTTATCCCGACAGACATATCTGAAGGAGAGACAAAACAATGGGAATACAGTTTCAGTAACGGCTACTTATTTAGCCCAAGCAACAAGACTAGGCTCCTTGTAGAATTAATACTCCCCGCTACACTAAGTCATACACTGAATAGTGCCGACCTAAAGTTTGTTCATGGCAATGGAACTAGCTGGTCCCCTAGCAGATTTACCCAAATCGGAGATACTGTAAGAGCATTTTTCTATGGACCACCCAGTGTTACCTTAACTCTATCTGAATTACTCATTAACCTAGAGGCTTCTTGCAATTCTGCTACCACAAATAGCAATAGCATATATAAAATGACTATGAGCTATAATCCAGACACCACGTGCAACACAGGATGTGATATCCCAATATATTGCGACTCAGACGCCATCCGAATACATTGTTCTTCTGGCTGCAGCACGGGTCTTAGTTTTAGCCGTTATAATGCTAAGAGGATATCGTATGGTCTGCCAGATAATAACAATGATGGACTCGCAGACTCTACAGGATCACTAGATTTCTCTCGTATTAAAAGGCAAAGAATAATGTATGGAGATACTGTACATACCACTTTTAGAACTAAAGTGAACAATGCTGGCAGTATAACCGCATGGGAGCATGGTAAAGCCATATCTAAACTAAACTATGGAAGATATTTATCTGTAGCATCTGCACAACTTTCTCTTTACAGAAATGGCAGTTTGGTAGTTACTTGTCCTGATGTACAATATACCACTACAGCATCTGGCAATACAAAGACTTTCTCATTTAATTTTGGAGTAAATAGCTTAGTGGGTTCTGGTTGTTCAATCTACTATTACTGGCAATACAATAACCTAGATAGTCTTGTACTAGATGTGAAATATATTGTAGATCAAAATATAGGGAATAACAATGTCACTCTAAGAATAGACAATGAAGTGTACATTAGCACAGTGGCAAGCCCAACCAATTCTCAAAAATATTCATGCGATAGTTTTTCTGCTAACCTTAGTTTGATAGGCTACTATTTTGCAAATTGGGGACGAAATGACCTAACCCTAGCCGGATGTAATACTATCCAAACTTCTCAAAATTTCTACCTAAGTGTAGGCGGGTGTTGCTCTAACTATGCTGGAGGAAATATTTTCCCATACGAGTATAGAAAATGGGCTAAACTAAAGGAAATAATAGCTATAACAGAACCAGGCTTCGATATTTTAAGTGCCAGTTTAATACAGTATAGAACTACGGGTACGGGATCTTATGCTTCTCAACTTATTAGTAGCATAGCACCTTACTCCACAAGCAGTACTCAATACAAGTACAAAGTAGATAGTCTGTACGAAGACCTAGGGGGAGTTTTAAAAATAAGTGACGACGGATTTACGGGTACATTTAACATATTACAGAAACCCAACTGTAGGGCAATAAATGGCACTTCTCAAGTAAAGTATGGTTTTGTATTCGAGAAACTTGGCAATTGGGCAAGTGGTTTAGATACTGTTTTTTCTACAAGCAATAGTGATTTCATTAATTATGATAAGCCAACTTTGAGCATCACTATAACAAACGACTACGTATATCCAGCCAAAGATACCGTAGTGTGGGAAGCTAGAATAAGCAATACAAATAGCGGCTCAGATGCTAGCAATGTTTGGATTGGGGCTTACGCTAAACCCAACTCTAGAATAGTAGCTATTCAGGATAAAATTACGGGTAATTTTGTTACCCAAACTAATGATGTTTTTAAGCTAGGAAACTTAGCTGCGGCTGGTTTTAAAGATGTACTTATTTATGCTAAATATATTTCTTGTGACAAAGACAGTATCACACTACTAGCCAGCTCAGATTGCGGGGTATACCCAGACTCTATATCTGCCTCTTCGTGCAGCAGAATATCAAAAACACTATACTACGAACCTATAAACTCTAGATTAGAAGCTAACATACTAGACAGTATAGAAGCCATAGACCTGTGCGACGAGCAAGAAATAACTGTACAAATAAGGAATACAGGATCACCTGATGTTTTCGGTGCTTACCTAGATATCATCTTAAGGCCCGGCATGGAGTTGAGAGACAGTGCATGGCTATTTATAGATGGCAGAAGTGATTCTATACGGGTTCATAGTTTGACTAATCCTGGGCCCAATACCTATCGATGGTCTTTCGCAAACCACGATACACTATTTAGAAACAGGGGTCTACTAGGAGTAAATAACAGTGCGGGGCACTTTATGAACTTGCGACTCAAACTCTCTACTAATTGCGATTTCACTAGTGGTACTGGATTTTTATTGAAACCTGGAGGATCCTTAAAATGCGGAAAAGCAGTAAACGCACCTTTTACAGTAGGTGATGTAATTAATATAAAAGGAGTAATAAAACCGTATTTCTCTGCTATAGACTTCCATATAGAACCCTTGGATGTCTGCAATTACAAAGACAGCACCTTTGCGAAATTTATAAATCTAGGCCCAGATACCACGAGAACTTCCGATAGATTCACTCTTAGTTTACCTAGCGGCATTTTTGTAGATACTAACTTCGTAGACAATCAAAGAAACTCGCCCACAAGTAAGCCAAAATATGCAATGGTGAATGGAGAAAACATGTATTCTTGGGTATTACCACAGGGCATAGTACCAGGAGATAGTAGTTTATTTAAGATTAAAACATACCTAAACAACAACTTGCTAAGTTGCGGAACCAAGCAAATGTATGCACAAGCCGTAGTGAGTCAGCCGGCACTCTGTGTGGCCACCAATACCTATTGCGATATAAATGTAGCTACTAGCTCGCTACTCACAACAGACTCCGTAGTAAAAGGGGAATACAAACTTGATTTCATCAATGCCAGGTCACTACCCAATGGGGCAAATGAAGACATTTCGCTCAACTATAAGATAAGTAACTCCGGTACATCAAAAGCTCTTGGAAACTTATTGATATGTGATATTTATTACGATAGGAATGCCAACGGGAGCATAGAATCTTCAGATTCCTTAATCTATAGAGATTCTATCTTTTCAGCTATTGGCAAAGATTCCAGTCTGCAAATAGCCCTATCTTTTAATACATCTTCGGCCTTCACTTGTAACCTGATACTCTATATAGCTGATAGTAACTGTGTGTGTAGCTCCACATCTACCGCTATTACCACCATACAACTGCTCAATGCAGGCAGAGACACGCTGATATGCCACAAGGAAGAGATAATAATCGGCTCACTAGGAAATATACAAAACCAGTACGAGTGGAACAATCCTACTCTTTTAGCCCAATATGATACGAGTACCACTACGTTAACTGGCGATAACACCACTCCGCTTGCGAAGCGTATAGAAATGATCCTGACTACCACCAAGTCCTCATGCACTAGTAATGATACTATGTACGTAAATATGCATCCCGGGATGGTAGTAAATCTAGCAGACTCCATAGCTGTATGCTTAGGTGAAAGTACCATAATAGGAGAACCCGCTATCGGAGGTGCTGGACGATTAAAAACCTATAGCTGGTCGCCAAGTGATAGCCTACAGCGTACAGATAAGATAAGAACTTTTGCATACCCAACGCAAAGTACTACCTATACCGTAGCAATTTCTGACGAAGCAGGATGCCAAATATTGGATTCTACTCACATTACAGTAGTGCCTAAACCTGTAGCACAAATAGCTATGGAAGATAGCTGTGCAAATACTTTATTTAGAATTAGAAATAATTCAGACTACCTAGGTGCTGCCAGAGACAGCACTCATTGGGATTTCCAAGATTTAGGAGAATCCACACTAGACAATACACTCCTAGCAACAGACTCTTCTAGAATACTGCCTGTGCACTTGTACGTGTCTAATGAATTTGGATGCTGGGATACAGCCACAGATTACTTAGAAATTTTCCCTATTCCAGAAGCAAGTTTCACGTACACTCCTGCGTGTGAAGAAAAACGAACAGAGCTCATAACAAGCTCTACTTTAGCTTACGGTACACTCTCTCATCTATGGACCATAGAGGGAAATACATTTGCCACAGATACAGTAAAGTATAAGCTACCCACTCAAGACTCACTAAATGTAGTACTTACAGCCACTAGTGACCAAGGATGCACAAACCAACGTATCACCAAAGTAAGTATACTAGATAGGCCAGACATATCGCTCACTGTACAGAGTAGCTGCTTGCAAGATTCCATTGCACTCGCTCCTACACTACTACTAGGCACTAAGAGCTACATAAGCAACTACGAGTGGAGACTAGGAGATGGGAATATAAGAACCGACTCCGCGTTTAATTATAGCTATGCAGATACGGGCACATACCCTATTTGGCTACAAGTGAGGAATGCAGACGGGTGCATGGACACTGCTGAGTATACTGCATCTGCCTATCCTCTGCCCGTAAGCAAATTTACAATACAAAATGTTTGTCTTGGGGATTCTATATTCGCTATAAGCACCTCCGCCATTTCAAAGGGAAGTATAGCAACTACTCTTTGGGATCAAGGTAGTGGATACACCATAGGGAATGATACGCTAAGAGAACTATCGAATACCATCGGGGAAAATACCCTAAATCAAAAAGTGATCTCAGACTATGGTTGTGTAGACTCTTCTACTTTCAATTATATGGTCTATTACAAGGAGCGAAGCTTATTTGCTCAGCAAGGCAATTGCCAAAACGAAACTATAACTTTCACTGCTACTCCTAATCAGAAGGACTCTATAGCTCAAACCACTTGGGTAGTGCTAGCAGACACCTTTAGGCAAGAAAAATTTAGTTACGATTTTACTTCTGATGGCCTATACACATTACGCCAACTTACGGTGACTAATAGAGGCTGCATCACAGATAGCACATTTAGCATACGTATAGACCCAGCTCCAAATGCTACCATCTTTACAGATTTGCCTTGCGATGATAACCAAACTAGCCTAAGCAGTGCTGGCAATTATACTCGCTACACTTGGGATATAGAGGACGGCACCACAAATAACACTAAAGCCTTTAGCCATACTTTTAGCACCCGTGGCACCTATACTATAGATCTAGAAGTAGAGAATGAATGGGGATGTATAGATGCTAATACAGACTCTATAACCATAGATAATATAGTGACTCCTGACTTTGAAATACATGATATCTGCGAGGGCGACGTACAGTGGGTGGCGAACACTACACGTGGCCAGGGCACTCCTATGTCTTTGGCTTCTTTTGATATGGACAATGGAGATGCAATAGATGAGCTAGACTCTTTTCAATACACCTACTACCAAGACCAGACCTACAATGTCACCCTTCGAATAACCACGCTACCCGGTTGCGACTACGATACATCTAAACGTATAACGGTGTACCCATTGCCTATTGCCGGCTTTAAACTATTCCCAGAAACTGCAGACATATTTACCGTAGCTATAGAAGGAACTGACCAAAGTGTGTATGGCGATTCTATAGTTTATTTCTTCAGTGATGGAGACAAGAGTTTTTCAAAAAACTTCGCTCATAAGTTTTTAGATAGTGGCAACTATGAAATAAAACAATGGGTAAGCTCACAATTTGGATGCTTAGATAGCATCACCAAAAAACTCTACATCTCCTTTGCTTATAATCTGTTTATCCCAAACGCATTCACCCCTACAGCAGATGGTCTGAATGAAGGTTTCAGACCTGTAGGACTAGGAATGGTGAGATATGAAATGAGCATATACAATAGGTGGGGAGAAAAACTTTTCGAATCTAATGAAGATCAACCTCACTGGGATGGTAAAGATGCCTTACCTGGATACTACTTGTATCACATCAGAGCATTCGATTATAGAAATGCCGTACACTCGTATACCGGAGCAGTCTATCTTATTAGATAAACAAGTCTATTTTGACTTTTTAGATTGACATTGGTTCAGCTTTGAGTCTCCGTTTTTAGCTCAAAAGCTTCTTTACCATATCGGCAATCATCTTGCCATCTGCACGGCCTTTTAGTTTACCATTTGCCATACCCATTACCTTGCCCAT
>JBDNFQ010000161.1:0-5889 GCA_041689715.1 Bacteroidia bacterium | reverse complement strand
TCTGACGATAAATTCTACGATAGAGCTAAAGGCATCTGCTTACTCCAGAACACAGAGAAAGAATACAGCAGCATAGAAGAATACATAGCTAAGATAGAGCCAAACCAAACGGATAAAGACGGTAATAGAATTGCTCTATATACGAATGATGCGGATAAGCAGCATGGTTTTGTAGAAGCAGCTAAAACAAAAGGGTATGACGTACTAGTACTAGATGAGGTGATAGATAATCATTTCATAGGTAACCTAGAGCAGAAGAATGAGAAGTTCCAGCTCAAGCGTGTAGATGCTGATACAGCAAGTAAGCTGATAGACAAAGACGAGAAAAATGAAAGTGTACTCAGTGAAGATGAGGTGACTAAGTTGAAAGAAGCCTTTGAAGGAGCAGTGAATAAAGTAAAATATACAGTAGTATCAGAAGTTATGAGTCCAGACGAAGCATTCATCACCATCACGCGTAGTGAATGGGAGAGACGTATGAGCGAAATGGGCGGTATGGGCGGCATGCAGATGTTTGGCGAAATGCCAGAGAAGTATTCTGTATCTGTGAATACCAATCACCCACTTGCAGCTAAAGTACTAAAAGCAAAAGGAGAAAAGCAGACTAACTTACTCGCTAATGCTATAGATCTAGCTAAGTTATCAAACAACCTACTAAGCGGTAAAGAGTTGACTGAGTTTGTGAAAAAGCAGTACGCTACGCTTTAGTTTATTGGTTAAAGAGTAAAAGAGTAAAGGCCCGCGGAAGCGGGCCTTTTTTTTATTTAACGCTTTTCAATACTTGAAGTGCCTCATGAATTCCCAAAGTATTTTCATTCTGATAGATGAAAACTTTTTTGGCTCCACAACGCTCAATCAGCTCTTTGAAACCACGCATTTCAATAGCACTTAATCCACCTTCAGTTTTTGACATAGCATGAACTATTGCTGACAACTGAGGACTAAGCCATTTGCGAAAATTTAGTTTGATTAGAGCTAATTTTAAGCATTTTTCACCATTTTCAAAATCGCCTAATAGCAATCTCACAGACGTGAATGGTTCTTCTGCTATTTGTTCTACTACTTCTTGAGTATCAAGACGGGTAATCTTTATTCTGTTCTCGTAGAATTGGATGTAAACTGGAATTGTGAAGTCAAACATATATCAAGTACGAAAATAATCTATTCCATTTTATCTATATCTTTGAAACCCAATGGACGTAGCCATAGTACAATTCAATATCGCTTGGAAAGACAAGCAAGCTAATTTTATCAAAATAGAAGAGCTTCTAGCAGGTAAGCAAGCAGACTTAGTAGTGCTACCTGAGATGTTTCAGACGGGTTTTTGCACAGATGATGCCACTATAGCTGAGACTATGGAGGGTGACAGCATTGAATGGATGCAGGCATTTTCTAAGCAAATGGATGCAGCTGTTTGTGGTAGTTTAGTGATAAAAGAGGAAGGAGCTATATACAATAGACTCATCATGGTGAGCAAAGGAGAAGTAGTAGGCCATTATGATAAGACACATCTATTTGGCATAGGAGGAGAAGCAGAACATATAGTGCCTGGCAGCTCTAAGGTAGATATGGTGGTCCAAGATTTTAAGATTCGTACGACGGTATGCTACGATTTACGTTTTCCGTACACCTCTTTCAATGATTCTGAGTACGATATATTGCTAAACGTAGCGAACTGGCCAAGTTCACGCATAGCACATTGGGATGCCTTGCTACAAGCTAGAGCCATAGAAAATCAAGCCTACGTTTTAGCGTGTAATAGGGTAGGAGAACAGTTGGATAAAGATGGAAAAGCATTTTACTATCCAGGACATAGCTCAGTGTATTCACCCAGCGGAGAGCAACTGGCTCATTCACTAAAAGAAGAAGTGATAGAAATTTCACTAGATAAAAAAGAAATAGAAACTACTCGCGAGAAGTTGCCTTTTTTGAAAGATAGAAGGATGTGATGAAAGCACAGATTTTTTAAAGATCAAATTCCAAATCCTTATCGCTGTCTATATCCTCTTCATTTATAGATATATAGACTCTCATTGTTTTGTTCGTGAGATGTATTCCACTGCATCCCTTTTAGCTGGGCATTCTTAGTAATTATCTAGTCCTTCAAGAGCCATACGCTACTCTTTTACTATCCCGCAACACAACTTGTCATTCAGCATTAGGCACCCATCATTTTCACTGTGCGGTAGTTTGTATTTAAAAACATTCAATGATCCAATAATTCTGTTATTCAATCATTGCATTCTACCTTTGCCTCAATATTTAGAGGAATGGCAATTAAGATAAAAACCAAAGAGCAAATAGAGGGAATACGCAAGGCATCTATACTTTCAGCCAATGTGCTAAAGCACTTAGAGCAGTTTGCAGTAGCAGGTAATACCACTAAATTGATCAATGATAAGGCTCTAGAGTACATCACAGATCACGGAGCTACATCAGCTACTCTTGGCTATAAGTCTCACGGTTCGCCTGCTTTTAGCGGAGCAGTGTGTACTAGTGTCAATGATGTAATTTGTCATGGAGTACCAAATGAATATGAGCTTAAAGAAGGGGACATATTAAATGTAGATGTTACTACGATATTAAACGGATACTTTGGTGATACATGCCGAATGTACACAGTAGGTGAAGTTTCTAAAAATGCACAAAATCTTATAGATGTAACTAGAGAATGTCTTGCCATAGGCGTAAAGGAGTGCAAACCGGGCAATAGATTTGGTAATATAGGGTACGAAATACAGCGATATGCTGAAAGCAAAGGCTACGGCGTAGTATGGCAGTTTTGTGGGCACGGTGTGGGTCTCAAATTTCATGAAGAACCAGAAGTAAGCCATGTAGGTCAAAAAAATACGGGTAAGCGTATGAAACCAGGCATGGTATTTACCATAGAGCCTATGATAAATGAAGGAGTTCCAGAATGTATCGTTGATAAAAAGGACGGTTGGACTGCTCGTACTAGAGATAATAAACTCTCAGCACAGTTTGAGCATACCATCGTTATCACTGAAGATGGCTGTGAGTGCTTGACAGATGTTTTTGGAGAATTTTAAAATTAAATATTGTAAGGTAGAGTTAAGGAATAATACGAGGTTAGAATACTAAATGGTTTTGAATTTTTAGCCTTAAGAAGCAAAAATTAATGGTTTTGAATTATCTATTATTCTCTCAATCAATTAATCTATTATTGAAAAGGATTGTCATACTGATTGATTTTTATGTAACATCGTGGAGTAAAAATAGTACCGAAGTATGAATGCTTTCCTCATAGAACGATTAGCCAACGACTTGAAAAAGGTGTTGGATGGATGTACCTTAATTGATGTATTCTCCACTTCTATAAATGATCTTTACCTCGTTTTTGAGCCCATAGTACTCAAGGTTTCTTTTTACCAAGGCCAAGCATATTTTCAAATTCTAGACTCAGAAAAACTTCAGAAAAAGAACAGATTAGCCGTTTATAAAACATTAAAAGGTAAGAAAGTTAACTCTGTTCAGTGCTTTCCATATGACCGAATATTCAAAATAAAGTTTAAAAAAGGTGAAGTGCTCACGTTTCATCTGTTTGGTAGATTCGGACAAGTTACGCATTATAGAGATGGAGAGTGGTTAGAGTCATTTCCTGCTAAAATTACTAAAATAGAAGACGAGCCAGAAGACTCTTTTGAGATTGAAAATAAAACAGTGCAAGATCTTAAGTTTTTATCTTACTCAGAGGCAGAGTCATTGCAAAACACAGGTTTTAATGATGCAGGTACCGAGCACAAAGCACTTATGCTGCGAGAACTCAAGTCTCAAGTATTAAACCAAAAGTTATTTTTAAATAAAGGAGAAAAAAAATATACGCTGGACTACGTAAGTAAGGAGCAGAATATAGCGGAGTTTGATAATGTGCTAGATGCTCTGGATCAGCACGCTAGACTTTACATCTCTCATCAAGTATATAGTCAGACGAAATCTAGTCATAAAGGCAAGCTAACTAAGGATCTATCAAATCTGAATAAGAAACTTAAATCTGCAGAAAGAGGTCTTGCTGAGCTTAATAGGGCCAGCTCATACAAAGAAAAAGCAGATCTGCTCATGGCTAACATGTGGCAAATTGAGAAAAGAGCTAAGCAGGTTACATTGACTTCTTTTGATGGAGAAAGTGAAGTGATTATAAAATTGCAAGAGACGCTCACACCACAAGCAAACGCAGAGCGATATTACAAAAAAGGTAAAAATGAAAGTAAGCAGCGGAATTATGCCCAAAAGCATTTGAACGAAATGACTCAGAAAGTCGTGGCTAAAGGGATTGAAATAGCCGCTTTTGATGAATTAGAAAGTCTAAAAGAAATCCGTAAGGTATCTGAAATGAAAGACAGTCAGCATCAAGTGCGTGTGCCATATCGAACTACTACGGTTGATGGTTTTGAGATTAGAATCGGTAAAGGTGCTAAGGATAATGATGAATTACTCCGCAGCTATACCACTAAGTTTGATCTATGGCTACATGCCAAGGATGTAAGTGGTTCACACGTGATTATTCGAAATCCGGGTAAGAAAGAGATTCCGATATCCACAGTAGAAAAAGTAGCTTGTATCGCTGCATTTTATTCTAAAGCAAAGAGCGAACTGCTAGCTGCTGTTATATACACCGATCGTAAATATATCCGAAAGCCCAAAGGAGCTACACCTGGACTAGTGAAGGTAGATAAAGAGAAGATGATTTTGGTAGAGCCAAAACAATCTGTTAATTAAAAGGAGGATTTGTCTATAAAGAGTACCCAGACTCTTACTATTGCACCTTTCCAAGTAAAAACCACCAATATTATCAATGAAAAAATACCTTAATCTTTTCGACTTTAGACAAAAAGTCAACTACACCACAGAAGTATTGTCTGGCCTTACTGTAGCTTTGGCATTAGTTCCTGAAGCTGTTGCATTTGCATTTTTAGCAGGTCTTAATCCACTTACAGGTCTATATGCAGCATTTTCTATTGGTTTGATTACCAGTATATTTGGTGGTAGACCAGGAATGATATCGGGTGCTACAGGTGCTATTGCTATTGTGATAGTTGCTCTGGCTAAAACGCACGGAGTAGAGTACATCTTTGCTACGGTAGTGCTAGCTGGTATTATCCAAATGGCTGCAGGCTTTTTAAAACTAGGAAAGTTTATACGACTAGTTCCTCAGCCTGTTATGTTCGGCTTTGTAAATGGTTTGGCTATCGTGATTTTTATGTCTCAACTAAACTACTTCAAAACTAAAAATGCAGCGGGAATGACGGAATGGATGACAGGTACACCGCAGCTTATTATGGTAGGACTAGTTCTACTTGCTATGCTTATAATTTGGGGATTGCCTAAGCTTACCAGAGCTATACCCTCTTCGTTAGCAGCTATCCTAGTTGTTTTTGGGTTGGTTTATTTCCTGAAAATTGACACTCCTAATGTCAAGGATATTTTAGTTCAAATGGATAATGGAGTTACTTCAATCAAAGGAGGTTTTCCGCCATTTCACATACCATCTGTAGACTTTACTTGGGCTAATTTTATACTTATATTTCCTTATGCTGTCATAGTAGCTGCGGTAGGTCTTGTAGAGAGTTTATTGACACTAAACTTAGTAGATGAAATTACTGAAACACGTGGAAGTGGCAACAAAGAAGCCGTAGCTCAAGGTATGGCAAATGTTGTTACTGGTTTTTTCAGTGGAATGGGAGGTTGTGCTATGATAGGTCAGAGTCTCATTAATATTAACAACGGTGCACGAGCAAGATTGTCAGGGATAGTTGCCTCTTTAATGTTGCTGGTTTTTGTGATGTTTGGTAGTAGCTTGATAGAACAAGTGCCTATAGCAGCACTCACAGGGCTTATGATTATGGTAGCTATTGGCACCTTCGAATGGGT
>JBDNFQ010000160.1:0-8691 GCA_041689715.1 Bacteroidia bacterium | reverse complement strand
TGTTCTAGACCTCCTAGACTGCTTGTATGTCCAGATATTTCTACAACCACATTCTTATTTGTATTTAGATAGGCCCATACTTCACCCAAAGTCCTGAAAGACTCTGGCAGTAATTCAGACTCATCATTATTGAAATGTAGATTATCTAACACCAATTTATCTCCTGGCTTTAGCTTAGAAAAAACAGTCTCTTCTTCTAGTATTTTTTGCTTTTGGGCCGTATCTCTTTCATCCCTGAAATTACAATCACAATCTTCCTCTCTATCTATGGGTACTAGGCTTACATCATCTAAATAGTAATAGCACTCGCTCACTCTGCCCGGCACTTCTACTAGCTCTAGGTCTTGGTGATTTTGAAAACTCCCAAGCACAAAAAAACGCTCGCCCCCTTTTGCTTTGTAGGTACATTGCACTTTCATCCACTGCGTCTTATAATTCAGTATTTGATTATCTAGTCTTTTACTTGGAGTTATGGTAAGAAGTTCGTCAGTATTGATTTTTTGAGCCTTATCTACTAGCAAAAAACCAAATGCATTGGTAGCATACTTACTTCCTGGCGACAATTTAAGAAACGCACTAAAACAATAGGTACGTCCTGCTTCTAGTGGTTCCTTTAGTTCATTTTGCAAATACTCAATGTGCTTTTGCATACTAAATACTCTAAATCCCACGAAACTGCGACCGCTTAAGGCTCCTGCGTCTGATAAATAAAAGTCAGGAGATTCCGATGCTTCTTTCCACTTATACACCTGATCTTTGAAAGACATAATAGAAAAGAACGCAGTAGGATGCACTTCAAATTCTGGATTATTTACAAAATTGTATCGAGCCTTGGTGCTAAAAGATGCTGGTTCTAATAACGAAGGATCTCCAATCTTTTGTTCTAAAGCTAGATAGCCAGTATCCTCTAGAATATTAGAAGGGTCCTCTATACTCGATTTCCAAATGGAAGTGAAGTCTGGTCTACTACTATTACTATACCGATACTCTGCAACACTGTAACTTTCGAAATCTCTATAGCAATGAAACACGGTGTTTCCAGCGACTAAAATGGCGTTTTTGTATGCTAGTTGATTGGCTAACTTTCCTTTTTTAAACTCCCTTACAAGTAGGGTATCTCCACTTTGTGGTTCTATGTACATTTCTAATCCATCTTTGGTTGTAGATTTCTTTCGCTTATTTGCTAAATAACTAGATTCTACCAAGGTGTAACCTGCAGAGTCTACAGCAAGCCATTTCCCGTTTCTCAGATAGCTCGACATCTTGCCATTAGTCACCTTAGACTTAAAATTTATAACCACAGATTCACCTGTCGTTTTAGTAATAAGTTTATTGTAAAATATAGTATCTTGCCCAAAAGACCACAGACTTAGAAAAACAATTAGAATACTACAGATTCTCATTTCAGTAGTATATAAACGAAAAGGATGCCTACTTATTGGCTATGCTATACAGAATTAAAACTGCTGCCCTATGAAGAAGTGAAATTGCCCTTTTTGGTCATACCTCCCTGGATCCATAGCCCAAGCATAATCTACTCCTAGTAAACCAAACATAGGTAAGAATAATCGAACTCCTACTCCTACTGCCCTCTTTACATCAAACGGATTAAATTCTTTGAAACTATTAAACGCGTTTCCTGCTTCTAAGAAAGTTTGAGCGAATATAGTAGAAGACTGGCCCACGGTAAGAGGATACCTTGCTTCCAAAGTGTATTTAGTAAATATTGGCATACCTCCTTGGCCTTGCACCGGGTCACTTATTCTTCCTTCATCATAGCCTCTTTGAGATATTATTTCCGTTCCATATAATACAAAGTTAGATAAGCCACTACCCCCTACTCTAAATTGCTCAAATGGCGAGTCGCCTATATCGCTATTCCAAGCTGTAACCGCCCCAAATCTGTAACTTGGGGATATTACAAACTGTCTTTTTGCGTTAGCAGGGAAACCCAAAAACCACTGGCCAGAGAACTTAGTTTTTACTAACTCTACCCATTTAAACTTTTCTGCCGCAGGTAATGAGGAATAATCTTTCTTTGAATTGATAAGAGAATAAGGAGGAGTAAACTGTAAACTAGCACTAAATGAGCTACCCTCTGTAGGGTAGATCGGATGATTTGTACTATTACGCCCAATGGTATTCGTAAAACTCAAGTTGTTCGCATTACCATTTGTAAAGCCAAGCTCTGCAGAGCCAAAGTTTGCCCAATCTTGCAGTCCATATCTTTGATAGGTAACAGAAGAGCTGAAAGAAAAGTAATCATCAGGGAATTTCAATTGTTTACCAAAAGAGATACTACCTCCTGTAGTTGTAAACTTAGGTCTATCCTTTGTAAACTGAAAAGTAGACTGAATATTATGGAATAAACTAACGCTTAAAGAATTAGGCTTTTTACCCCCTAACCACGGCTCCGTAAAAGAGAAGTTGTACCCTTGAAATTGAGGTCCATTACTCTGAGCTCTTAGTGAAAGTTTTTGGCCATCTCCTGCCGGGATTGGATCCCAACCCCCTTTTTGAAACATTTTACGAGAGCTAAAGTTGTTGAGAGTAAGTCCTAGTGTACCGACAAAACCGCCGAAACCGCCCCAGCCTCCAGAGGCTTCTATCTGGTCACTTGGCTTTTCTACTACTGTATACTCTATGTCTACAGTTCCGTTTTGTGGATTTGGCACTGGATTCACATCTAGCCCTTCAGGATCGAAAAATCCTAGAGTAGCAAGCTCACGCATACTACGTTGTATATCACTCCGGCTAAACTTATCTCCAGGTCGAGTACGTATTACACGTAGGGCCACAAAATCACTCGTCTTGTCATTTCCCACTATGGTAACTCTATTTACAATAGCTTGTTTCCCTTCATAAATCCTCATTTCTAGGTCTATGCTATCATTTTCTACCAATACTTCTACGGGATTTACGTTAAAGAATAAATATCCATCATCCATATATAGACTAGATATATCAAATCCATTTTCACTCATAAAGAGTTTATTTTCTAAATGAGACTGGTCATATATATCACCTTTGCTTATACCTAGAAGCGTATCTAATAGGGAGGTTCTGTATTTAGTATTTCCTATCCAAGTAATATTTCTAAAGTAATACTTCTTACCTTCATCGATTGCTATTTTAATGATGACATACTTCTCGTCTTTTCTAATGATAGAATCATAAACTAAGTGAGCATCTCTATAACCCAAGGAGCTATATTTTTGAATAACAGCTGGCCTTGTCTCCTCATATGTTGCTTCTACAAATTTAGAAGATGCGAATGGATTTAACTTTTTATATGCCCTCTTTGGCTTGAGAATCTTACGAAGTTTATTGTCTTCGATACTCTCATTACCTTCAAAAACAACATCGTAAACTTTAATCTTTTTCCCTCTTTTGATATCTATTCTTAGCATCTCAAAATTTGGTTTTTCCTTGTCTTCTTCTTTAGTAAATGCGGTCTTAACACCATAATATCCCTTATCAAAGAAATAATTTTCTATCTCTCTTCTAGTCCTATTTATCAAATCTTCTGTTATCAATTGATTCTTTTGGAGTGTAATTTCATCTCTAATATTATTAGTCTCTCCTTTTCTGAGTCCTTTGATGGAATACTTAGATAATCGAAGACGTTCCTTTACTTCAATATTCAAGAATAACTGAGTACCTTCCGTTTTTTCTATCCCTATCTCTATATCGCTAAAAAGGCTCTGTCGCCACATTCTATCTATCGCTATTCTAGTTTCGTCACCGGGCAAAGTAATAGTTTGTCCTACACTGAGGCCAGACATAAGGATCACTATTTTACTGTCTGTAAATGTGTTTCCACTTACAGATATACCTCCTATTTCAAACTTTTGCGGATTACTATAGTCTATAATTACGGTATTAATTGGGTCTATTTGCCCGTATGACATAAGTCCACAAACTACCCATAAAATTGTTGCTATTCTTTTCATTCTTTTCTTTTAAGCTAACTGCTCACTCGTTTTACCAAATCTTCTCTCCCTATTCTGAAAATCTAAAATAGCTTCGTATAAATGTTCTTTTCTGTAATCAGGCCACAGTACCGTAGTAAAATACAATTCACTATAGGCTATCTCCCATAGCAAAAAGTTGCTTATTCTTAGTTCTCCGCTAGTTCTTATCATAAGTTCTGGATGCGGATATTTATGCGTTGTTAGTGTCTTATTGATAAGATCTTCGTTTACCTCATCGATACTTATTTCGCCGCTTGCCGCTTTTTGAGCTATGATGCGTGTGGCATTTACTATATCCCACTTGGCACTGTAACTTAGAGCAAGTATCAAGGTCATTCTCGTATTATCTTTGGTAGCTTCCATGGCCTCGTCAAGCTCTCTAAGACAATCTGCAGGCAACGTACTTCTGTCGCCTATAGCATCTAGCTTTATGCCATTCTTCATAAGCGTTTCCGTCTCACCTTTGATGGTTTTTACTAGCAATGTCATTAGAGCATTCACCTCTATTTTAGGTCTGTTCCAGTTTTCTGTGCTGAAAGCATAAAGCGTGAGACACTCTACACCTAACTCTGCACAACCTTCTGATACTTCACGGACCGCCTTTACTCCGTTTTGGTGGCCAAATACTCTAAATTTTCCTTTCTCTTTAGCCCATCTACCATTACCATCCATGATAATAGCTATGTGTTTGGGTAATCGATTTTTATCTATTTTTTCTTTGCTCAATACGTGGTCTTTTTAAAAAGGACATTTGATCGGAGTAAAACGATATGATAAAGTGAAGGCTGTTTGAAAATACCAATCTTTAAGATTTGGGTCTCCACGTTGATCGCCTGTATTTGCTAATTGTATGTTATTCTCTGAGACTTCCCAAGACCTATCGGTCAATAAGGTAGCTTGACTACCTCCACCATTCATGTCTGGATACAGGGTACTTACATCGTCTAGATAATCTGTAAAAGTCCTTCGCCATCCCACTTCAAATCCTATTATAAAATTAGGTGTAACTGCGTGCTTCACTCCTCCTCCAAAAGGCACGGCTATCTGCAATCTGCTATACCTCTGAGACTCCGTGTTTATAGTTGATAGGTCGTACCATGCGTCATTTAACTTTGCTTCTGGCTTGTGCAAAAAAGCAGCAACTCCAGCCATTGCATAAAAAGTAGAGTTGCGATGTATTGTTCTATTGCTGAATTGCTGAAAATTAAACTCGAACATACTTCCTACTTCAAGAATATTATTACGAAAACTGAGGTTTCTAAGTCTATACTCATTAAAATTACTGTCGGCACCGCTTATCCTAAGATACGATACAGTGGGCTTTATAGCCCAGTATTCATTAAAATTATATTTGTAAAATATCCCGCCTGAAAATCCAGTAGTTTTTGGTACAATGTTATAAGCTAAATCACCGTGATAATTAGACCCCCCCAACATACCGCCAAGCTCCCAAGATTGGGCAAAGCTGCATAGAGATGCAGATAGAATTAAAACAAAAGTGCTAACTATTTTTAACATTGATTTTTAGTTGTTCTCTTATACTACGCAAAAATAACTAGGATGTTACCTCAAGAGGACTAAATAGGTGAGAATTATGGCTTTTATCTACTAAAACGTTGGACATTTAGGTCTGTTGCCATACAGTCTGTATGTCAATGTAGCACCAAAAATACCATACAGGTCATTTTTACTTGGGTCTCCTCTATACATAGGGTTACCATCTCGGTCAGTCTCCGCCTTTAATACTGCACTTCTGTCTGCCATAGCAGCTGACATAGGTCCATATTGTTGAGACAACCGCACAGGATCTACGTACGTAGAACTTACGTCATCCATATAATCTGTAAAAGTCACTCGCAAGCCATACTCTAGACCAAGCGTCCATGTATGGTTTAATTTAAACTTGAGCCCACCACCTATTGGTATTGCTACTTGAGTAAGTGAATACCTTTTTTTCTCATTAAACTCTGTGGTTTCTTGTCCTTCTGTAGCTAGCGGCTGAAGCTCTACCCACTCTCCATCTCTATCTGCTAATTGAGAATAAATCGGTTGCCCCAGATATTGAGCAACAGGACTAGATGGGTCATAGATAAATTGAGCCTTAGGATTAAATTTAAAGACACTCACTCCTATGAATGCATAAGGTATAACTCCAGACTTGTCCCTAAAATCAAGCTGATTAAAATTAAACTCTGCAGCTGCAGTGAAATCCCATAAATCTGACTTAAAACTAAGATTTCTTCTTTCAGGATCAGCCTTATCTTCGTACCAATCATCTCTACCTTCTACTTGACCATATTGGGCACTAAGTCTGAAAGTAACCAATTGACCAGGTGTATACCTTGTAATTAGACCAACGCTTGGTTTAAAACCTCTTGACTCAAAATGTGTACGAGTAAGGTCTCCTGAGTAGTGGGAAAACCCTCCAATTAGGCCAAACTCTAATGAACTAGTTCTGAACCAACGCTGCTGTGCATTACTTTCTAAAGTGCTCAATCCTACGAGCAAAATGGTACATACTACCCACTTTATATTTATTTTTCCCATTGTAATTCTTTGTAAAATTTATCTCCAGCCTTTGCCGTAGCAAGCAAAGGTAGTATTTCTTAACGAACAATACCGTTGATTTATTTCCAAGACGAGTATTTAAGCAATAGTATAAAACTCCACTTTTTCGTGTGTATGGTTTCTAATGACGCCAGCACTTATCAAATTTACTAGTATTTTGGAGGCTCTCCACCTACTTATATTCACCATTTTATTGAATTCATTGAGCGTTACTCGTTCATTTTCTTCAAGGTATTTCAGTAGCATTTCTTCATTTTTGCCATACCGTATCATAGTGCCTTCATTACTCGCTTGCCTACGGAGCACATCTACCACTATCTTACTAGCTAGCAGGCTTTTATCTTTGTTTCTGACATACACCCACCACTTGCCATCGTCCCCTTTAGCACTGTATGGTTTATCACTACCCTCTGGCACTATGCACTCTAGTATTATTTTGTCTCCTATAGCGTGCTCTATTATTCCCAAGGGTATTTCTGGTTTGCAATAGAATGAGGCCGCCAGATCTAACATATATTTCTCATCTTCGGTACGTATGCCCGCTATAGTCCTATTGTCTCGCACTCCTACAAGCAAAGTTCCACCTCTATGATTTGCAAAACTGACCATCGTTTTTGCGATTTTATTGGCACTGGTAATTTCTTGCTTATAATCAAGCATATCTCCTTCGCCATTTATCAAATATCGCTTTATACGGCTGTTCACTTCTACAGTCTATTTCCTTCTAGTTTAGCTAGTACATCATTGTACTCCTTTACTATTTCTTTAACAATTTGAGCCGCTGGTTTGATTTCATTAATATATCCACTAATCTGACCGATCTCGAGTTCTCCTTCTTCCAGATCTCCTTCAAACATGCCTTTTTTAGCACGTGCTCTACCTAGCATCTGAGCTAATACTTCTGAGCTAGCTCCATTCATTTCTGCCTTGGCTATCTGCTCCCAAAATTTATTTTTTATTAGTCTCACAGGAGTTAATTTTTTAAGACTTAGCTGAGTACTCCCATCTTTGGCATCTACTACGGCTTGCTTAAAATTTTGGTGAGCACTACTCTCATCAGTAGCTACAAATCTGCTTCCTATTTGCACCGCTTCTGCACCTAGAGCCATAGCTGCTAGCATAGTCTTGCCTGTACCTATTCCGCCAGCGGCTATTACGGGTATCTTTACTGCTTTCACTAGCTGTGGAATGAGTACTAGTGTAGTAGTTTCTTCTCGTCCATTGTGTCCTCCAGCTTCGAAACCTTCTGCCACTATAGCGTCTACACCGCACCCTTCTGCCTTAAGTGCAAATTTTTCATTACTCACTACATGCACGACTTTAATTCCCGCGTTTTTCAAAGTTTCTGTCCATACAGCTGGATTACCTGCGGATGTGAAAACGATAGGTACTTTCTCTTCTAGTATAGTCGCTATGTGTTTATCTATATCTGGGTATAGGAGCGGTAGATTTACCGCAAACGGCTTGTCCGTAGCCTGCTTGCATTTCTGAATTTGTATTCGTAGAATATCTGGATACATGCTACCAGCTCCTATGATGCCTAGTCCTCCAGCATTGCTTACAGCACTGGCTAGCTCCCAGCCGCTGCACCATATCATTCCGGCTTGTATGATGGGATATTGTATACCAAGGAGAGAAGTGATTCTATTTTGCATAGGACGAAGTTAAGGAAATGACCACATATTAAAAGCTCAAACCCCACGAAACAAGCACTTATGGGATATCTTAATAAGTAGCCAAAAACTCTGTTTGTTCTCAACTCAGTAGTGATTCATATTTGTAACCTTATTAAACCACTATTTATTCACTATATGAAACTCACCGCCGAACAAGAAGCCATACTCGCCACGCAGCAAGACGTGAAGATAAATGCAGTAGCGGGCAGTGGTAAAACAAGTACCATAGTGGCCTATGCTAAAAATTGCAGTAGCACCAAAAACCTACTTTATCTTGCTTTTAATAAATCAGTAAAAATAGAGGCTACGCAAAAATTTGCTCAAGAAAATCTAGATAATGTCCAAGTAGAGACAGCACACTCCCTTGCATATAAAAACGTAGTACGAAAGAATAACTACGAGCTACAGAGCAATGGATACAAGTCCTACGAAATAGCTAAAATCCTAAATATACGCTCTGGCAGTAAAAAGCA